>JBBSMF010000342.1:0-2503 GCA_038233295.1 Candidatus Limnocylindrales bacterium
CATCTGCCCTAGCGCCATCTCACGCGATCCATCGGTGAGCTCCACGATGCCTGTCGCCGCGAAGGCCGCGCGCAGCTGAGTCGCACCCGGCGTGCCGTCCTCGTCGACCCAGCCGACCTGAAAGGAGCTGGGGCCGTTGCCGGAGAAGATGGATCCGAACAGCACCACGAACAGGATGGGAAAGGCGAGCGTCCAGAAGATGGCTGCGCGGTCCCGCACGAAGGAGCGGATGTTCGCGACGGTGAGGGCCCGTAGGGCAGACATCGGCTAGTCCCGTAGCGCCCGACCGGTCAGGTCCAGGAAGACGTCTTCCAGGGTGGCTCGACGCACGGCCAGGTTCTGGGGCTCCTGGCTGAGCTCGCCGGTCGCCGCCAGGAGGCCGCCGATGGTCGCTGCCACGTCGCCCGTGTAGAGCGCCACCTCCCCGTCCTCGTGCACCACTCGCGTCACGGCTGGTAGCGCGCCCAGCCGGTCGTCGTCCAGACCTGCCACGGCATCGAAGCGGATGGACAGCTCCCGGAATCGCCGCTCGATGAGCTCCTTGACCGTGCCCATCTCCAGGATCTTGCCGTGGTCCATGATCGCGATCCGGTCACACAACTGCTCGGCTTCCTCCATGTAGTGGGTGGTGAGCAGCACGGTGATCCCCCGTTCCTTCAGGACGAGCACCAGGTCCCACAGCGAGCGCCGCGCGGCGGGGTCCATGCCGGTGGTCGGCTCGTCCAGAAAGATGAGCTCCGGGTCGTTGATCAGCGCCAGGGCGACCGACAGCCTCTGACGCTGCCCGCCGGACAGCACCTTGGTCAGCGCGTCCTTTCGTTCGCTGAGGTCCAGGGCGGCGATGAGCTCATCGGTCGGACGCCGCTGACGGTAGAAGGAACCGAAAAGGTCGATGACTTCCGTCACCTTCAGATTCGGATATAGCGCCGCCGTCTGGAGCTGGACGCCGATGCGTTCCTTGAGGCGGTCGGGTTCGCGTGCGACATCCAAACCCAGCACCAGCGCCTGGCCCCCATCCGGCTTGCGCAGACCCTCCAGCATCTCGACCGTGGTGGTCTTGCCCGCACCATTGGGCCCGAGCATGCCGAAGACCTCGCCCCGCTCCACCTTGAAGCTGACGCCGTCCACGGCCTGGACCGGCCCGTACCGCTTGCGTAGGTCGCGCGCCTCGATGACAGCCTTGGCGTCCTCAGGCGCGCGCTGATCGTCCCTCACGCGGTCGATGATGCCAGAGTGTTGCCCAGGAACACGCCGCGGTCGGGCCGATCACCAGATGGTGCGGACCGGGTACTGGCGGACGGCCTCATCGGGCGTCACGATGCTCAAGCCGTTGACTAAAGCCTGACATACGAGCATTCGATCGAACGGATCCCTGTGCAGCTCAGGGAGGGCACCGAGTTGGAGCGCCGCGTACTCGTCGAACGGGAGCGCGTCGATGCCATGGGTCGCGCGGGCTCGCGGAACCAGTTGACGGGGGTCTTCCGGCAGCGGTAGCCGTCCGATGCGATGCTTGACGGCGATCTCCCACGCTGACACCGCACTGAGAAGCAGCTCGTTGTCCGGATGTATCACCGCCTCGCGCGCCGTCGAGCTCAGACGCGGGTCATCCACCACAAGCCAGAGGAAGGTGACCGTATCGAGGAGAAGCTTCATCCCTCTTCACGCCCTTCGAAGGCGCGCAGCGTCTCTTCTGGCAGGGGATCGAAGAAGGTCTCGGGGACAGAGAATGCACCTCGCATCAGTCCCACCGGCCTGGGCTCGCGTCGCTCGGCCGGCAGCGGCCGGATCTCAGCGATGGGGACATTGCGCTTGCAGAGGATGATCGTCTCACCTCGCTCGAGAGCAGGCAGGTAGCGTGAGAGGTGGGTCTTGGCTTCATGGATGTTGATTCGAATCATGACTACATAGTAGCCTAACTCGACAGAGCCTCGGACGCCTGATTCGTCGCCGTAGACTTGGCGCAGCGGCGCAGCGGCCATGTCTTCAGGAGGCTGCTCGGAAACGACCGTCCTACGCGAGGCCTCGGGTCGCCCAAGCCCGAGCCGCCAACACGAAGGGTCCGACGGGGAGCAGGCTGCGGCATCTTTCCCGCAGCTCGGCCTGCCGATCCGCATCGAGGCCGGCCAGGTACGAGCCCGCTGGGCCGACGCCACGCGTGAACGGCTCCCACCACTCCTCGAAGCTCGGGTGCTCGAGGCTGGCTGATAGAGCCGTCTCCTCGATGTCGTGCAGGCCCGCAGCCTCGAACAACTCCGCCAGGTGGCCCTCACGGGCGCCCGCAAGCCGCGCTTCATCGTGTACCTCGGCGTCGAGTTCACGTGCTGCCTTCCAAAACACGCTGAGCGGGCCTTGGCCGCCGCCGTGATCCCATAGGCACGCGGCCACGACACCATCCCGCTGGGTCACGCGCGCCATCTCCGCCAGTCCTGCGACCGGATCCGACATGAAGTGCACGACCAGCTGCGCAAGAGCCGCGTCGAACGCCTGGCCGGGAAAGGGCAGG
>JBBSMF010000343.1:0-2496 GCA_038233295.1 Candidatus Limnocylindrales bacterium
AGAGCCGCGCGAGAGCCCCGAACAGATAGTCCAGTCTTACCGTGAGGCGGACTCCGCCCTGAAGGTCGGACAAAGTCTCCGCGCGCCGGCGAGATAGAAAGCGATGGCGAGGACCCACCAGGGCAGCTGCACTTCGAGCGCGCTACTCAGGGGCCCGGTGGTCGCGCCCGAAGGACCGACAAGCAGGCTGGCCAGGGAGAGCCCGACGAAGGCCATGGCGCCGATCAGCACCCAGACCAGGTCGGAGCGGCGCACGTGGATCCCCATGCGGCCGGCATGCAGAGCGTTCACGAGACCATGCTCCCTGGCAGTGGCGATCTTCGATCTGGTCGGACGGAGGGCGGTCAGGTCCACTCCACGCCGTCCAGGTCATCGGCCTGCGTGCGGCGTGACCAGGCGTTACCGTCCGCATCCACGAAGCCTGCGTCGACCCAGGACGAGCCGTCCGCGCCGGTGTAGATGAGGAAGGTCCACTCCACGCCGGAGGGATCGACCATCGAGGTCTGGGACCAGGACGAGCCGTCCGGGTCGGTGGCGCGCAGGCGCGTCCACTCCACGCCGGAGAGGTCACTGACGATGACCCGCGTCCACTCGACACCGGACGGTGTGACGCCACTCTGGCCCTGGAGGTCCACCGGCTCCGTGTCGGGCAGCGGTTCCGCCGGGCTGGGACCGTCGATCTCGCCCAGGATCCGGCTCCAGCCGTCGAGCGGGTTCTGCTCCTCGCTCGCCGGTAGCCGGAAGGTGGTGTGTCCCGCGGGTCCGTCCGCCTCGGTGGTGGAGTTGTCATCAGCGGCCACCGGCGCCGCCAGCAGGGCGGCGCACATCGCAAGGGAACTCGCCATGCCCAGCCCGCGGATCCTTCGTGTCATCTTGGTCATCGCGTCCATCCCCATCGGTACCACGTGGGTTCCCTGTCCGGGGCACCGTATCCCTGCACAGCGCCACGAAGTACCCACCGACAAGTACCGCTGGACCAGTACCTTCGTACCATGGGGGTAGGGCTGCGAGGCGGGTTCAGGCGGAGGGAGAGTCGCCCCTCGCGAGAAGGTGTGCGCGACGGTACTCGTCCCGCAGGCGCCTGACGTCGGCCTCGGCAAGGGTGGCCTCAGGAGATGAGGCCTCTGCTTCCCGAAGCTGGCGCTCAGCGGATCGCCACTCGCCCAGGATGACCTCCATCGTTCGCGGAGCTATCTCCTCGATGGTGTCCTCGACCTCTGCGGCGGTGCCCAAGGCCTTGTGCGCAGCCGCCGCCAGATCGCTCTGGCGCCGCGTGTGGGTGAGCGCCGCCTGGGCTAGTCCCTCGATACGCTTGGCCGAATCGACGAACTCATCGCTGCCCGGCTGCATCGATCGCTTAGCGACCTCCAGCTCCACCAGCTCGTCGAGGGTGGCCATCAGCCGGTCGGACGTCGTGCGCAGCTTGTCGTCGAGGTCTCTGGTATCGATACGCTGGGGCGTCTCGCTCGTCACATGGCTCCGTTCGTCGGTGCTGTCGGATCGGATCGTGGTTGGAGAGTACCGTCCCGGCACACGGGCGTCGAGTGGTGAAGGAGGTTGGTCGTGCGTATCAGACCGGTGATCCCGCGATGGCTCTCGCTCTCGGACTCGCCATCGCTACCGGCGCTGTGCCCAAGGCAGCGGAAGGGGAAATGGAGCGGGAGAAGGGACTCGAACCCTCGACATTCTGCTTGGGAAGCAGACACTCTGCCAACTGAGTTACTCCCGCCAGAGCCATGCGAGTCTACCGCCTCATGCTCGTCCGGACAACGGCGTGTCACCATGCGGCTCCTTCGATAGTGCGAGGAACCATGCGTCGAGTCCTGCTCTGGATGGCCCGCAACCGCTGGCTCAAGGACCACCTGCCGCGGCTGCCCTTTGCGCAGCGGGCCGTGCGGCGCTTCATGCCCGGCGAGCGTCTGGAGGATGCCCTGGCAGCGGCGGACCGGGAGAACCGGGCCGGCGTCGATGTTCTCTTCACGCGCCTGGGCGAGAACGTCGCGGAGCTGGCGCAGGCCGACCAGGTCGCTGCCCACTACCACGAGGTGCTGGAGCGGGGACGCGCCCGCGGCCGTCCCATCGAGATCTCCGTCAAGCCCACGCAGCTGGGGCTGGACATCGACCCGGTCGCCTGCGAGCGCCACTGCCGGGAACTGGCCCGCCATGCGCAGGAGGCGGGCACCTGGTTCTGGCTGGACATGGAAGGCTCGGCCTACACGGAAGCCACCGTCGCTCTCTATGAGCGCCTCAAGCGCGACCACGAACGCGTGGGGATCGCCCTCCAGGCGTACCTGAGGCGGACGGCGGCAGACGTGCAGCGGATCATGCCGCTCCGCCCCTGCGTGCGCCTCGTGAAGGGCGCCTATGACGAGCCGACGGCCACCGCGTATCGCTCGAAGGCCGCGGTCGACGGCAACTACCAGACTCTGGCGACCTCGCTGGCGGAGGCGGCACGCGACGGCAGGGCGCGCCTCGCTCTGGGAACCCATGACAGCG
>JBBSMF010000344.1:0-2489 GCA_038233295.1 Candidatus Limnocylindrales bacterium
CCGCGTATCCGACGACATGATGCGGGGCGCGCGATGACCTATCAACAGGCCGGCGGTGACCACGGCCAGCACCCCCGAGACATGCAACGCCTCGGCCGGCAGGAAGGCGGCGAAGGGGGCCAGCATGGAGACCGACACTTCCACCGGCGGATCCGAGAGGCGTTGGAGGATCCAGGCGGTGACCAAGCCGACCAGAAGTCCGAGCACGACGCCGCCAGCGGCGACCACGCCCAGGGTCAGGGTCGCGTCACCGGCCGAGAAGACGCCGGTCAGCGCCGCCGCAACGGCGAAGCGCAGGGCGACCAGGGCCGTCGCGTCGTTGACCAGGCTCTCGCCCTCGAGCAAGGTCACGACCCGGCGCTGCAAGCCCAGGCGCTGAGCGATGGCGGTCGCGGCCACCGCGTCGGGCGGGGAGACGATCGCCCCCAGGGCGAACGCCGCTGGCCAGCCCATCTGTGGCAGCAGCGTGTGCATCACCAGACCCACGACGAGGGTCGTGAAAAGGACCAGGCCCACGGCCAGCAGCAGGATAGGACGCAGATTCGCCCGGAAGTCCCGTATCGAGGTGAAGAAGCCAGCGGCGAAGAGGATCGGTGGCAGGAAGAGCAGGAAGACCAGGTCCGGTGGCAGGTCGACCCGCGGCATGCCCGGGATGAAGCCGATGACCAGACCGAGCAGGACCAGCAGGATGGGATAGGGGATACCGATCCGGCGCGACAGGGACACGGAGAGGGTGACCACCACCAGGAGCCCCAGGACAAGCTCGATGATCTCCGCCTCGTGCACGGGCGAACGGTACCCGACGCCGGAAACGATCCGCCACTCGCTGACGCTGGCATGATGGCGGCTTCACGTCAGGCCCCCATGGGCTGGTCGTACGTGGCAGTCAGAGGGGACCGATGAAGGTGCTGTTGGTCGGGGTGGGCACGGTCGGGGAGGCCATCGCGCGCTTGAGTCGGGGCAAGCCGTGGCTGGAGAAGATGGTCCTGGCCGACTACGACGCCGATCGCGCCGCGGCCATCGCCGCACAGGTCGGCGACGGCCGGTCTCACCCGTACGAGCGGATCGACGCGTCGGATATGGCCGCCGTCGAGGGCCTGGCGCGCAAGCATGGCGTGGACCTGGTCATGAACGCCGTAGATCCATCATTCGTGATGCCCATCTTCGACGGTGCCTTCGCGGCAGGTGTCGACTACATGGACATGGCGGTCAGCCTGTCCGAGCCACACCCGACCCGACCCTTCGCCCAGCCAGGCGTCAAGCTGGGTGACCGCCAGTTCGCCAGGGCCCAGGAGTGGGAGGACCGCGGCCGGCTGGCCCTGGTGGGCATGGGCATGGACCCTGGTCTGACCGACGTGTTCGCGGCTCACGCCGCCAAGCACCTCTTCGATGAGATCCACGAGGTCAACATCCGCGACGGCGGAGACCTGCGCGTAGAGGGCTATCCCTTCGCGCCCGTGTTCTCCATCTGGACCACCATCGAGGAGTGCCTCAACCCGCCCATCGTCTGGGAGAGGGAGCGGGGCTGGTACACGCTCGAGCCGTTCGCCGGACCGGAGCGCTTCGTCTTTCCTGACGGCATCGGGCCGATGGAGTGTGTACATGTCGAGCACGAGGAGGTGCTTCTCGTGCCACGGTGGCTGCAGCCGCGCAAGGTGACCTTCAAGTACGCCCTGGGCGATGAGTTCATCGCTGTCCTGCGCACGCTTCACCTGTTGGGCCTCGACTCCACCAGGAAGGTGCGCGTCAAGGGTGTGGAGGTGGCGCCGCGAGATGTCGTGGCAGCCCTCACGCCCGATCCCGCCAAGCTCGGCCAGGCCATGGTGGGACGTGCCGTGGTGGGCACCTGGCTGACCGGCATCAAGGACGGCCGCGCTCGCGAGATCTACCACTACCAGCAATGCGACGCACAAGAGACGCTGCGAGAGCACGGTCTCCAGCCGGTCGCCTGGCAGACCGGCTTCAACCCGGTCATCGCCATGGAGCTGCTGGCTGAAGTCGCCTGGTCGGGGACCGGCGTCCTGGGACCGGAGGCCTTCGATCCCGACCCCTATCTCTCCCTGCTCGACCGGTACGGCATCCATCACGCCATCAGTGAGATCGAGCCGGGCAGCGCGGTCGCGCCAGGGTGACACGGCCCGCTCCGATGCTGGTCGAGCCAGTCGTCCTGGAGGGACGTCTGGTTCGCTTGGAGCCCATCTCGCTGGACCACCTCCCGGCGCTCTGTGAGGCAGGGCTCGGCACCGGCGCCTTCCGCTGGTTCACCGATCCCATCGAGACGGCCCAGCAGATGCGGCGCCATGTGGAGCGGGCGGCGGAGGCCACGCGAGATGGGACGCAGGTTTGCTTCGCCACGGTGGAGCGGAAGACCGGTCGAGCCATGGGCAGCACGCACTACCTGAACATCGAGCGCGTCCACCACCGGCTGGAGATCGGCTACACGTGGATCACCCCGACGCTGCACGGTCGAGGCCACAACTCCGAGGCGA
>JBBSMF010000345.1:0-2485 GCA_038233295.1 Candidatus Limnocylindrales bacterium
GAGGCCAGCCAGCAGGGCTTCGGTCAGCGAGGAGAACGGAGCACCACGGATGACCCTGGTGAGCACGGCACCAGCTGCCAGATCGATCGTCGCGGCCAGTGCCACGGAGGCCGCCGGCAGCAGGGTCGTGGACAGCTGGCCCAGGACGCCGTCGAATGCGCCGGCGAGGCTGAATGTGATGGGACCGGAGGCCATCACGAGCAGACCCAAGCCCACTGCCACCAAGCCTACCACGATCACCGCGACCAGTGACGGAGCGGCCGGCGTCCTGCCTTCGCCAAGTGCTGGTGACGGTTCGCGCCGGTCCCCTTGTGGGCCGCTCCAGAAGCGTTGAGAGATCTCGGCGTACCCCTGTGAGGAAGCCACATGCTACCCAGCAACAGGCAGCCACTCCTTACAAAGTGTCCCGGCCGGAGGCCGACCCTATACTCTCGCCCGTGCGCCTCGTGGAGATCCGCCTGCTGGACGGGCCCAACGTCTATCGGCTGGAACCGACCGTCAAGTTGGAGGTCGCCATCGGCCGGCGGCGCACCTGGTTCGGCGATCGATCCCCTGGCCGGTACGCCGAGGTGCGCCTTGGTGCGATCGTCCCAGCGCAGAGTGCCCCCGTTTCGGTGCGCAACCTCTCCCTGTGGGTCCGCCGCCTTCACCAGCTCTCCGGCGCCGCGGCCTGGATGGCGGACGAGGGTCGGGTTACCAGCGCGTCGCGGGCGCGCATCCCGGTGGGCATCCACCGCACCAGTGAACCGGGGCACTGGATCGTCTCCTTCCCTTGGCGGGAGCGGGAGCGGGCCGAGTCGATCGCCGCTTCAGCCCACCGGCTGGTCGAGCTGGACATCGCCCTGGACGCGCGCCCAGCCGACGGTGCCGGCGGAAGTCGCAGCCTCGCTCGTGCCCTGAGACGCGCCATGGAGGCCGGCACCACGCCCCCGGAGTGGGTGCGCGACAGGGACCGCCGCATGCCGGCGGTGAGCATCAGCGGCACCAACGGCAAGAGCACCACCACGCGCATGATCGCGCGCATCATGCGGGTGGCCGGCAACCGGGTGGGGATGTCGACCTCGGACGGTGTGCTGGTAGACGACAAGATGGTGGAAGAGGGCGACCTCACCGGGCCGTTGGGCGCCCAGCGCGTGCTGCGCGATGCCAGCATCGGGGTGGCGGTGCTGGAGACCGCGCGCGGCGGCATCGTCCTGCGTGGCGTGGGCTATGAATCGAACGACGCCTCCGTGCTCACCAACGTGAGCGCCGACCACCTTGATCTGCACGGGCTGCACACCCTGCCCGAGCTGGCCGAGGTCAAGGCGGTCATCACGCGCATCACCAAGCCCACCGGTACGGTGGTCCTCAACGCGGACGACCCATTGGTGGCAGCGCAGGCGCGCCGGCTCCGGTCCCGGATCCGCTACTTCTCGCTCGACCCTGCGAACCCCCGTGTCCGACGTCACACGGCGAGAGGCGGCGTCGCGATGATCTTGGACAAGGGCGCGCTCGTCGAGGTCGACGGAGCGGTCCGGCGGTCGATCGTCAAGGCCGCGGATCTGCCTGCCACCCTGGGCGGCCTGGCACGTCACAACATCGCCAATGCCCTGGCGGCGGCCGGTGCCGCTCGAGCGCTGGGCGCCTCGCTCAAGGACGTGGCGGCGGGCCTGCGCGACTTCCGGCCCTCGGCCGAAGAGGCCCCGGGAAGACTCAACCTGTACCGCGTGGGCCAGCGGCTGGTCATCGTCGACTTCGCCCACAACGCAGCAGGCCTGAAGGTCATCTTCGACCTGGTCGACGGCCTGGTGGGTATCAAGGGCCAGCGAACCACTCCCGTCGTGGCCATCGTCGGCACGGCCGGGGACCGGCCCGATGATTCGCTGCGGGCGATCGGTACGCTGGCTGGGGAGCGCGCCGATGAGCTTGCCCTGAAGGAGACGATCCCCTACCTGCGCGGACGCACGCGCGAGTCGGTCGTGGGCGAGATACGGGCGGGCATGACCGCCGCGGGCGTCGACACCAGCCACCTGCCGATGGACGACGACGAGCCGAGTGCCCTGCGCGCCGCCCTGACCGACGCGGGACGGGTCGCGGCGAGTGAAGGACCCGCGGTGGTCATCCTGATGTGCCACATCGATCGCAGCGGCGTGAGTGACGTCTTGACCGAGCTCGGCGGAGGGGCCGTCTCGGATGTTGACTGGTTCACGGGCCGCATCGACCGCGACGCATCCGGCGCTTCCTGATGGGCTTCCATGGCAATGTCCGCCCCGGCAAGGCCGCATCCGTCCTGGGTCTCCTGGCTGGCCTGCCGGGATCATCACGGCCGACGAGTACGCGGCCAAGCCGGCAGCCGTCCTCGCCGAACCCTGGTGACGGCCGCCAGTCGAGCGCGGCTCGGGCGACCGCGGTTCGGCGTTACGGAGCGCGGCAGCGAGGCGGAGACGGGCGGCTGCGCGAGGCGGGCCCGCACCTTCTCCGCTAATGCCACTCCGGGTAGCGCTAC
>JBBSMF010000346.1:0-2474 GCA_038233295.1 Candidatus Limnocylindrales bacterium
AAGCAGTCTCAGGAGCTGCCTGGTGGCGACGAGCTGCTGGAACCCAAGCCCGACCACGGCGAGGAGTCGTACATCGGGAACGGCCCGGCTGGCTGGTCTGGCGACCATCCGGGCGCCTCGATCATCAACGTCAGCTCCATCGAGGCCACTCAGCCCTCCCCGTCGCTGCTGGCCTACGCCACCACGAAGGGTGCCCTGGTGACGTACTCCAAGGCCCTTTCGGCGATGCTCGCGCCGCGCGGCATACGCGTCAACGTGGTCGCTCCCGGTCCCGTGTGGACACCGCTCGTGGCGGCCACCTCCGATTCGAAGGGGCTCACCGAGTTCGGTGGGAGCTCTCCGCTGGGGCGTCCGGCTCAACCGGCGGAGCTGGCCGGCGCCTTCGTCTTCCTGGCTTCACCGGCCGCCACGTACATCACCGGCGCGGTCATCGCTGCCGCCGCCGTCGGGTCGCTCAGCCGAATAGGCCGCTGGCGGTGACCGCTCGCTCGAGTGCGGCACGGACACCCGGGAACGCGGGCACGCGCTGGCCGGTCGACTCGTCGCAGTACAGCCCGCGCCGGACCTCGATCATCACGGAGCTCACGCGCCGATCCCGCCGGTAGTAGGCCAGCGGCACCAGGCACCCGCTGAAGGGTGCATCGCGCCTGACGTGGAAGCCTTCGGCAGCGAAGGTCCGCTGCAGGTCGGTGGCCAGTGCCGTGGGCGTGTGGAAGGGGTCCGTCCCGATACAGATGTCCGGTCGCTCCGGGCTCTGATCGCGCTCGTGGGGCAGGGGCAGCGTCGCGAAGGAGTGGCAGTCCAACAGCGTGCACCGCCCGAACCGCTCCAGCTGCGACCCGACCAGCTCCGAAAGTGCCGCGTGATACGGCTCGTACAGGTCCGCGATCCGCTGGTCGCGATCATGGTCCGTGAGCTCGCGGAGGCGTTCGCCCCACGTGGTCCTGGTGTAGACGACGCCCTGCCCCAGCGCGGCCATGGGCTCCTGTGCATCGTCCGCGAAGCGTTCGGGATCGAACACCAGGCGCGACAGGCGGTTGACGAACATGGTCGCGCCACGGCCGGGCAGCCAGCCAAACAGGTCGTCCGTGTGCCAGTCGGTGAGACGCACCAGCTCCCGGTGCAGCGCATCGTCGTCCAGGAGGATCTCGTCTCGGACGTCGCCCGGGATCACGGTGGAAGCGTGGGGAACGTGCCCCACCACCGGCACCGCCGGGGCCGTCGGGTCGAAGATCGCGTATGACACTTGAGCGCGAACCATAGCCGGTGGAGGGCGGCAAGCGGCGCCGCGTCGGGACCGGTGAGCCGCTAGGCTTTCGTCGATGTCACCGCCAATCACCCATCGACCGCCCTGGACGGTCCGAGTCGCCTCGTTCAGCGCAGCCCACCGATGGCCCGTCTTCACGCTGTGGGTCGTCGCCACCATCGGCATCTTCCTGGCCAGCCTTGCGGCCGGCGGCACCGCGGCCGAGAACGCGGTGGCCGCCGATGAAGAAGGCTCGCGCTACGAGTCCGGCCGCGCTTACGACCTCTTCGACGCGTCGGGCACGGACGACCCGGGGCAGCGCCTCTTCCTGGTGGTGTCGGCGCCGTCGGGCACCGTGGACGATCCTTCCCTGGCCGCGGCCGTATCGGATATCGCAGCGCGGGCCGGGGGTCTTCGAGCCACCGTCGGCGGTGAGTCCCTCGCGGTCTTCGATCCCATCGTCGACCCGCTGGCGGTGCCGCCCGAAGCCGGCCTCGTCTCACCCGACCGCACCACCGTCCGCATCATCGCGCGCGTGCCCGGCGAGGGAACGGCGCTGGACCAACGGCTCGAGCCGGTGCCCGACTTCGTGCAGGAGCTCCGGAGGGACTACGCATCCCTGCGCATCCACGCCCTCAACAACAGCCTGGCCAACGACGACATCGCGACCCTCGTGAACGAGGACCTCGATTCGTCACTCATGATCACCATCCCGCTCACCTTCGCGATCCTGCTGCTCGCCTTCGGGGCGGCCGTGGCCGCCGTGGTGCCGCTCATCCTGGCCATCACCTCGCTCTTGGCTGCGTTCGGCCTGCTCGGCCTGTACAGCCAGTTCGTGAGCCCGGTCAGCCCCTACGCCAGCCAGTTGGTGGTCCTTATAGGGCTGGCCGTGGCGGTCGACTACTCGCTGTTCATGATCACCCGCTTCCGCACCGAGCGGAGACGGCGCGAAAAGTTGGCCGCCATCGCGATGGCCTCGAGCACCGCCGGCCGGGCGGTCTTCTTCTCTGGTCTGGCGGTCATGATCTCCATCGCCGGACTCTTCCTGTTGGACGACCCGCTCTTCCGCTCGATGGCCATCGGCACCATCTCCGTCGTGTTCATCTCGGTGGTGGGCTCGCTCACCTTCCTGCCCGCCGTCCTGGCCATCCTGGATCGTGGCGTGGACCGCCTGCGCCTGCCCATCATCGGCCGGCCCCGGGAAGAGGGGAGCGGCGCCTGGAGCCGA
>JBBSMF010000347.1:0-2474 GCA_038233295.1 Candidatus Limnocylindrales bacterium
CGTGTGTGGCTCTTCCGCATCGCGCGGAACGCCCTCTCCAACCAGCGTCGCTGGGCCCGCCGGCACCCGACCGCGACCTTGGACGATGCCCTAGCCATTGTGGCCACGGACGATCCAGAAGCCGAGGTCGTCAGGCGGGAGCTCATGGCCCGTGTCCGGGCGGCCATCGAGCGTCTGCCGGAAGACCGCCGACGCGCACTCACCCTGCGCTTCGTGGAAGAGATGAGCGCCCGCGAGGTCGGCCAGGTCATGGGCCGCTCGGAGGGCGCCGTCCGCACGCTGGTGCACCGCGCCCTGCGCAGCGTGGCGGAAGAGTTGGGCGGCTCCCGGCCCTCGTGATGGACGAGCGCGAGTCCCTCGCCGTGGACGTCTACCTGGACGGTCTGCTGGCCCGTCGTGGCGGCGCACGTCCCAGGGCCATGCCCATGGCGGCCGACCTGCAGCCGTCGATGCGTGCCACAGCGGAGCTGCTGGACCGATCCCTCTTGCGGTTCCATCCCTCGTTCCTTTTCGAAGAAGGACTGGCGGAACGGCTGCGTGCGGAGGCCGAGGGGCGCCTTTTCCCTGGGCCACCAGGCCGGCTGCTGACCTTCCCGGGCCTGAGCGCCGACCTCCCCCGTCCGAGCGGCGACTTCGAGACCGACCAGGATGAGGGCGACCGGCGGGCACGTAGCCTGCTGGTGGGTGGCGCCATCGCCTCCGGCGTCTCTCTGGCCGGGGCGGCCTTGCTGGCCTGGCGCCGCGGTCGGGGACCTGCCGTCGCGACCGGCGCCAGCCGCGGAGCGGGCGCCGTGACCATGCGTCGGACGCTCTGATGCCCATCAAGCTGCCCTTCCGGCCACGTGGCCAGAGCTTTCCGCCCGACCTGTGGACCAAGTGCCCGGGCTGCCAGGAGATGCTTTACAACAAGCAGCTCGAGAAGAGCCTGCGCGTGTGCGACGCATGTGGCCATCACTTCCGGCTGCGCGTCGACGCACGGTTGGCGCAATTGCTCGACCACGACACCTTCCGGGAGCGGGACGCCGGCCTGGAGTCGATCGATCCGCTGGGCTTCGTCGATCAGAAGCCATACCCCGAGCGGGTGGCGGCTGCCCGCAGCTCGACCGGCATCCGGGACGCGGCCATCTGGGGCACCGGCGCCATCGGCGGTCAGCGCGTGGCCATCTGTGTCATGGACTTCGCCTTCATGGGCGGCTCCATGGGCTCCGTCGTGGGCGAGAAGGTGACGCGCGCCGCAGAGACGGCGCTGGCCGACCGGCTGCCGCTCATCGTGGTCAGTGCCTCCGGCGGAGCCCGCATGCAGGAAGGCACGCTGGCGCTCATGCAGCTGGCCAAGACGGTGGCGGCCCTGGTCCGGCTGGCCGATGCCGGTGTCCCTTATGTCAGCGTCATGACCGACCCGACCACCGGCGGTGTCTTTGCCTCATACGCGGCGTTGGGCGATGTCAACCTGGCGGAACCAGACGCCCTGATCGCGTTCGCCGGCGCGCGCGTCTCAGCGGCGACCATCGCCGAGACGCTGCCGGAAGGGTTCCAGCGGGCCGAGTTCCTCTTCCAGCACGGTTTCGTGGACCAGGTCGTCAAGCGGGCGGAGCTGCGCGACGCGCTGGTCGGGCTGCTGGGCTACCTGCGACCCCGCGCGCCACGTCGGGCGGCCTCGGCGGCGAGCGAAGTCGCGTCCTCCGGCAACGGCTTCCTGTCACGGCCCCTGTCCTCGCTGGTCGACGTTCGCGCGGACCCAGAGCGCTTTCGTGGCTGAGGCGACCCCCGCCGCGGCCGCCTTGGTGCCCGGGCTGGGCGAGCCTCAGCGCGTGGATGATGAGGCGCTGCGCGAGGCCGTCTGGGCCCGCGTCCAGCAGGCGCGCAACGTCAAGCGGCCGCACACGCTGGAGCTGGTCCGCCTCATGGCCACCGAGGTCATCGAGCTGCACGGCGATCGGCTCTTCGGCGACGATCCCGCGCTGGTCGGTGGCTTCTGCCGCTTCGGCCAGCACCGAGCGGTGTTCGTCGGCCAGCAGAAGGGCTCGGAGGTAGAGGAGAACGTCGCGCGCAACTTCGGGATGCCCCATGCGGAGGGCTACCGGAAGGCCATGCGACTCTTCTGGCTGGCGGAGCGTCTGGGCCTGCCCGTGGTCACCTTCGTGGACACACCGGGTGCCTATCCTGGCGCGGCGTCGGAGGAGCGGGGCGTAGCTGAGGCCATCGCCCGCTCGATCGGGGTGATGTCCGGCCTGCGCACGCCGATCGTATGCGTCATCACCGGCGAGGGCGGCTCTGGTGGCGCGCTGGCCATCGCGGTGGGTGATGTGGTCATCGCGCTGGAGAACGCCATCTACTCCGTGATCTCCCCCGAGGGCTGCGCTTCCATCCTGTGGCGCTCACCCGAGGCCGCTCAGCAGGCGGCTGTGGCCATGCGTCTCACGGCGGGCGAGCAACAGGCCCTCGGTGTCATCGACATCGTGGTGGGCGAGCCC
>JBBSMF010000348.1:0-2470 GCA_038233295.1 Candidatus Limnocylindrales bacterium
ACCGCTGCGGCCGTCGGCGGTCTCACGCATGAGGTGGAGGCCTAGAAGCGCCGGGGCAAGATCGACCGCCGGCCGCGCGAAGAACATCCGGGCGAGCGGTGCGGAAACCGTCGATCGTCCTTCAGCCCAGCGCGTCGCGCACGACCTGTGGCGTGAACGGCCGGAACAGGAAGTCCATCACCGGGATGGCCAGATCGATCGACGTCCGCCCCACCATGGAGCCCTGAAGCGCGGCATAGAGCCGCAGCGACCACTCCCCGTCCGGACTGACGGCCCCGGGGGCGATCGGCCCATGGAATGTGCTCAGGATGACGAAGCTGGCAGCCACGACCAAAACGGCGAAGACGACGCCCAGGAGACCTGCCATCAGACCGTCGAGCAGCGGGAACGAGGTGACCCCCTTGGGACCACGCGTCCCCACCCGGATCATCAGCAGCAACCCGAGCAGGACCAGGACGGCGATCAACGCGAACGCAAGCATGTGGACGTACTGCACCGAGAGGTTGGTCCATTGCGAAGCGAGGTAGCTGCCCAGCGGCTCACGCAGGTTCGCGGCCAAGAGGAACGCCACGGCCCAGGCGGCGATCGCCAGCAGACCTCGGATGACGCCCTGGAGGTAACCCATGATGAAGGCCGCGATGAGGACGGCGAGCAGAAGGATGTCGATCATGTTCACTGGCGCACCGTATCAGGCCCGCAAGCGGGCGCCCAGACGCGCGCTCAGTGCGTCTACGACGCTCGCCATCGCCCGGTCCAGGTCGCCCTCGTCGAGCGGCCGCTCGCCGGGCTCGAAGCGCAACCGATAGGCCAGGCTGATCTCCCCACGCGCCAGCGGGAGGCCCTCGTACCGATCGAAGAGTGTGACGGCCCGGAGGAGTGGCCCGGCTGCCGCGCGGATGACATTCTCGACCTCGCCAGCCGGCCGCGTCTCGTCGCTGACCACGGCGATGTCGCGCTCCAGGCCCGGCAGTCGCTCCAGGGTCCCTACTCGTCGGGTGGCGGGCAGCGTGCGTGCCAGACCATCCAGGTCGAGCCGGGCGAATACGGCACGATCTGCCAGCGCCTCCCAGGCTGCCAGGTAGCGTGGATCCAGCTCGCTGACCAGGCCGAGCTCCACCCGGTGACCCGAGTCGAGCTCCCCCACCGCCAGGGCACTTCGACCGGGGTGATAGAGCCCTTCGCGCCTGGGAGCCGGCTCCCAGCGGAGGCGGACCCCTGCGACCCGCTCGACCAGCCACTCCAGGATGCCCTTGGCGTCGCCCACGTCGGCTGGCCGGGAGGGACGGTCCCAGGTCAGCGGTTCGGCGGCACCCGCCAGCAGGATGACCAGTTCGCGTCGCTCGTCGTCACGTCCATCCACGAAGTCGTGCACCGCACCGATCTCGAAGAGCGCGATGTCATGGCGCCGCTGACGTTCGTTGTCCACCAGCACTCGCACCAGCTCGGGGAGGAGCGAACGCCGAAGCTCGGAGTGTTCGCTCGAGACCGGATTGGCTGCGCGGATGGTGGCCGAGTCATCTGGGCCGTGGCCCAGAAGGGCGTGATCGCGGGGCGAGAGCAGGCTGTAGGTGACGACCTCGTTGAGGCCACGGCCGGAGAGTAGGTCACGCACGCCATCCACCATCCGGCGCGGATCGGTCCGATAGCCGGGCATGAGCGTGTCCGGCAGACGGCCGGGAACGGTTTCGTAGCCCCGGATGCGGGCGACCTCTTCGGTGATGTCGGCCTCGATGACCAGGTCGCGGCGATGGCTGGGCACCATGGCCATCAGCGCCTCGGCGGCCGCCCCGGGCTCGAGCGGGATGGGCCGCTCGCCGGCGATGATCGTCACGCTGGCCCCAGCAGGCGCGGGCTCCGTGGCGATCCCCGCTCGGGCCAGGATGTCGCGCATCTCCTGCGCCTCCATGGCCATGCCCAACAGGCCGACGACCCGGGAGGGACGGAACACCACCCGAGCCGGGGGCGGATCGACCGGATCGGTGTCGACGGCTCCCACAGCGGCCCTGCCGCCCGCCCAACGGACGATGAGCTGGGCGGCGCGGTCGGCGCCGAGGCGCGCCAGGCGGCTCTCCTGTCCCTTCTCGAAGCGCAGGCTGGCTTCGCTCCGCAGCCCGTAGGCCTGTGCCGTGCGCCGGATCGAGACCGGCTCGAAGAGGGCCGACTCCACGATCACCCGGGTGGTCTCCTCCCCCACCTCGGATGTGGCGCCACCCATCACCCCAGCGATGGCCAGCGGGCCGTTGGGGTCGGCGATGACCAGCGTGTCCCGAGTCAGATCGCGCGCCACATGGTCCAGTGTCTGCAGCCGCTCCCCGGGGTGTGCCGTACGGACGATGAGGTGACCCCCCGCCACGGGGGCTGCATCGAACGTGTGGACCGGCTTGCCCAGCTCCAGCATCACGTAGTTCGAGGCGTCGACCACGTTCGAGACCGGACGCACGCCGGCGGCCATGAGGCGCACCTGCACCGC
>JBBSMF010000349.1:0-2444 GCA_038233295.1 Candidatus Limnocylindrales bacterium
GCGGCTCTGAGCGTGGGGGCCTCCGGGGTGGTGCCCACCACATGGATCAGCGCCACGGAACCTGAGGAGGCCGCGCCCGCGCCCAGCGCCTTGAGGTGATCCTCGGGAACGCTGGTCGGAGCCCCGTCGACGACCGGCACGTCATTGGCTGATCGGCCACCCACCACATGGCCAAGCAGCGCCCAGAAGGCCTCTTCCTCGGGTGCCGCCGCCCCGAAGCCTTGGAGTCGGAACAGCACGGTGCCGACGCGGTTCGCAGCCAGGTGCAGACCCGCCGCCGGCACGCGACCGGTGATGGCGGCACAGATGTCCATGAAGTCGCCGTACCGATCCGTCCGCGCTCCCAGCACGGAGTTGGCGAAGACGATGGCGTTCGACTCGGCCCAGCAGACGTGATCACCAAAGGCCGGGCGGTCCGGCAGCTGATACGGCGCGCAGGTCCAGGTCGGCTGGCAGCCCATGGACTCGTAGGCGGCCATCAGCCGGCGTGCCTCGGAACGGGCGGGCTGGTCCAGGCGCACGGAACCAGGGTGAACCAGGTCCAGCGCTGAGACGTTGAGGGTCGTCGGGACGCGCACCCGCACGCCATCCTCCGCCAGGCGCTCCGCGAAGCGCAGCCCTACCGGGCCGTGGTAGAGACAGCTATCGATGTGAGCGCCGCTGATATCGATGAGCCGCTCAGCGCCCGCCGCCTCGGCCATGGCCGTCACGATGCGCATCGCCAGCGCCATGGCGGAGCCATGCTCGCCGGCCAGCATCGCGCGATCTCTTGCATCGAGCGTCAGGGCCACGGGCGGATGATGACGTTTCAGCGCTATCGGCGTGCCCTCGAAGCAGACGACCTGTCACGATCAGCAACAACGCACCGACGTTCGTCGGGCTATCCGACGCCCCCGGGCTTCCGGCCGTGCGTATTGGACCGAGGATGCACGCTTCCGGCTTTCGGAAGCGATGCCACACTGGAGATCGCGCTGGTGGGGCTCGGCGCAACACGCCGTCGGCCAAGCGTCCGCCGCGAGCTTGCCGCGGCCACGCCGCTTGTTCATCGATCGTGACCAACCGACAGGCTCCCGAAGGCGCGCGCGACCGGCGCAGCGCGATCGCGCGCCACGGGCTCCCAGGGACGAGCGGGCTCGCGGGCGACCCCTGTCCTTGAGCGGGCCAGTGGCTACCATCGAGCGGTGATCGCTTCGCTTCGAGGGTCCGTCGCCGCCGTCAGCACCGATTCGCTCGTCCTGGAGGTCGGCGGGGTCGGCTATCGGGTGTTCTGCGGGCCGCCCACGCTGAGTTCCGCGCGCCCGGGCTCGACCATCCAGCTTCACACATTTCACCTGGTGCGGGAGGATCTTCAGGCGCTCTACGGGTTCCGCGACCCCCAGGAGCTGGGCTTCTTCACGCTCCTCACCACGGTCACCGGCGTGGGGCCCAAGGTCGCTCTGGCCATCGTCGCCTCGCGCCCGGTGCCCGATCTCCAGTTGGCCATCCTCCAGGGCGACGAGGCGGTGCTAACGGCCGTGAGCGGTGTGGGCAAGCGACTCGCGGCTCGAGTCGTGCTGGAGCTGCGGGAGAAGGTGGCCGCAGCGGGCGGCGCAGCCAGCGGTGCGGCCGGCACCGGGGAACAGGGCGCTGGCGAGTCCGAGGTCATGGCGGCACTCCAGTCGCTGGGCTACAGCGCCTCGGAGGCGCGCGAGGCGGGCAGGGGAGCCGTGGCAGCACTGCCCACGGGCACTTCCCTGGAGGATCGCGTCAAGGCTGCCCTGCGCCAGCTCCGACGCGAGTGAGCATAGAACGCCCGTTCGAAAGGTCGTCGGCTCTGGTAGACTCGGCCTCGATGGAAGAGGGTGCGAGCGTCGTCACGCCGGAACCCCTCGACGTGGTCGAAGCCACGGTCGAGACCAGCCTGCGACCCCGCCGCCTGGCCGAGTACATCGGCCAATCCAGCGTCAAGCAGAACCTCCAGATCCTCCTGAAAGCGGCGGCGCAGCGCGGCGAGGCCGCGGACCACGTGCTGCTGTATGGCCCGCCGGGACTGGGCAAGACCACGCTGGCCAACATCGTCGCGCGGGAGCTGGGCGTGAACATCCACACCACTTCGGGCCCGGCCATCGAGCGGCCTGGTGACCTGGCGGCCATCCTCACCAACCTGGAGGAGCGTGACGTCCTCTTCATCGATGAGATCCACCGCCTGAACCACTCCGTGGAAGAGATCCTCTATCCCGCCATGGAGGACTTCGGGATCGACGTGATGATCGGCCGCGGCCCCAGCGCGCGCAGCCTGCGGCTCTCGCTCAAGGCCTTCACCGTGGTCGGCGCCACCACTCGCGCCGGGCGCATCAGCTCCCCGTTGCGCGACCGCTTCGGGGCCGTGTACCGCCTCGACTACTACGACGCCAGCGAGCTGGCCACCATCATCGAGCGCTCGGCCGGCATCCTCGGCGTGGCCA
>JBBSMF010000350.1:0-2439 GCA_038233295.1 Candidatus Limnocylindrales bacterium
CAGGTATGACGAGTCGCCCCCCACGAGGTGACGCACCGTGTCGAGGACGGAGCCGTAGGTCCCAGGCACGACGGTCGCGAGCTGCTGTTCGCTCAGCGTGAGGCAGGAGTCGACCAGTCGCAACGTGGCCCACACATGGTGAGCGAATGCGTCTCTCAGCGGTGCTCCGTCCATCGGACAACCGTATCACTCGGTCGCGGCCGCAGCAGGGTACCGAGCCTGTAGCTACGACCGCGCGGGACACGTCTGCCATGGCTAGCGAAGGGGGAGGGTTGGCTGCTACCGTCTCCGTCATGGGACTCGGCTTTGGACTCCTGAGCGCGCAGCTCCGCCCTGGTGAGACCGATTGGACGCGTGCCTACGACGAGACGGTCGGCCTGGCCGTCGAGGCGGAGCGGCTCGGCTTCACGTCGGTCTGGACGACGGAGCATCACTTCGTCGATGACGGTTACATGCCCTCGCTGCTGGTGGTGAGCGCGGCGCTCGCCCAGGCAACGTCGAGGATCGAGATCGGGACGGGCGTCATCCTCGCGCCGATGCATCACCCCCTGCGCCTGGCCGAGGATGCGGCGACCGTCCAGCTGCTCAGCCACGGCCGGCTGATCCTAGGCCTCGGGCTCGGGTGGTCGGAGACCGAGTTCATCGGGCTGGGGGCCGATGCGCGCCGGCGAGGTGCGGCCATGGAGGAGATCCTGCAGATCCTCCCGCAGGCCTGGACCGGCGATCCCTTCAGCCACCAGGGCTCCGTCTACAGCCTGCCGACGCTGGGCGTCCGTCCCGCACCACCGTCGCGCATCCCCATCGTCATCGGCGGCAGTGCGGAGCCCGCCATCCGTCGCGCCGCGCGCCTGGCTGACGGCGTTTTCTCGAACGCCCCGGCGGACAGGTTCGTCGAGCAGGTGCGCTGGATCCAGGACGAGTGCGAGCGGATCGGGCGGGACCCGTCATCCATCCGGTTCATTCACTATTCGATCCTCCTGCCCGGCGTCTCGCGCGAGGAGGCACTCACCCGTTACCGCGACGCGGTCTGGGCCGTGAACTGGAAGTACTCCGACATGGAGGCGTCGGCCACGCGGACGTTGCCACCGCCCGCACCGCCCGCCTTCGACCGCCCGGTAGACGCCCTGCTGAAGGGTCGGACGGCGTATGCGGGGACGCCCGACCAGATCGTGGAGGCGCTGCTCGACATCCGGACGCAGGCGGCCGTGCCCGTCGAGTTCGTGGCACGCAGCCACCTTCCGTCCCTGGCGTACGACGCTCAACTGGAGCTGATACGACAGCTCGCGGAGGACGTGGCACCGCACGTCTGAGGCGTTCGGGTGACTCGACATGGGCCGGGCGGCGGACTGACGCGGGGGCGGATCAGCCAGTCACCTCGCGAACCACCGTCCGCGCATCCTTTTCCTCGTCGATGCCCCGGTATGCCGCCTGGCGAACGAGGCCGTCCCGAGTCCAGCCGGCGAAGGCGGCGCGGATGACGAGCTCGGGACGGAGCCACCGCGCCGTCCGGATGACGGCTCGCGGTGGAACGGGCTCGAACGGTGGCTCCGCAGTGGCCAGCGGCGCCATCGCCGCAAGCAGCTCCGCGCGTCCCGCGTTGCCGTTGAAGCCGGCGCCGATCTTGCCGCCGTAGCGAAGCGTGCCGCCCTCGTAGACGCCCACGAGGAGGGCGCCGAGTTCGGTTGCCGAACCGACGCCTGTCGCCCAGCCGCCGACGACCAGCTCCTGCTCGGGGCGGATCTTGATCTTCTGCCACGCCATCGAGCGCTCGCCAGGTTGATAGGTCGAGCGCCGGTCCTTGGCCATGATGCCCTCGAGCCCGCGTCGTCGGCCAGCATCGGCGGGATGAAGGTAGGGCGGGGGCATCCGCGCAGGATACGCTCCGGGTCGCTCGCGCTCGAGCAGGTCGCCAGGTCGACCCGGTGACCGGGCGTGAGGGCGGCGTTGGACGGCGGCTGACCCTTGACGTCGTCAGCCCCGCTTCGCCAGCGAGGCAAGCCACGCGTCGCGGTCGAGGGGGCTGGGACGGGAGCGAGGACGTTTCGGCGCGTTCTCGCCGACGGGCTGGTAGCCGCCGGGGCGCGACTCGAGGATGCCCTCCCCCATGGAAAGGCCCGGCAGCTGGTGCTGTAGCGTCCTGACGTGCGCGAGGGGCAGCACCGCATCGGCCCTCGTGAGCCCGTTCGCGGAGAACTGGCCGCGCACGCGACCACCGAGCCGGCCGAGGGTCGCGAGGACCCCTTGGGCCGTCGACGATGGCACCTCGAGGGAGAGGTCCGCGAGTGGCTCGCACACCCACGTGCCAGCCCGGTCGAGCGCGGTCATCAGGACGAGTTGCGTCAGCTGCCGGAAGTCAGCGGCGGTGGTGACCGGTGAGAGATAGCCGCAGTCGGTCATCGTGACCCGGCAGTCGGTCACCTCCCAGCCGGCCAGGCCCTC
>JBBSMF010000351.1:0-2433 GCA_038233295.1 Candidatus Limnocylindrales bacterium
CCCGACTCGCGGTTGATGCGCTGCAGATCGCGCATCACCACGTGCGAGGTGGGCGGGTCGAGTGACGCCACCGGCTCGTCGGCCAGGATGATGCTCGGTTCCTGGGCCAGCGCCCGAGCGATGCCCACGCGTTGTGCCTGGCCTCCCGACAGGTTGGCGGCGCGGACGTAGGCCTTCTCCACGATGCCGACCCGCTCCAGGGCACGCATCGCGATCTCGATGTCCTGTTCTCGGTACCGACCCACGAGCGACCGCCACGTCGGCGTAGCGTGCAGCCGGCCCATCAGCACGTTGTTGAGCACCGACGTGCGCTTCACCAGGTTGAAGGTCTGGAAGATCATGCCTATGCGCGAGCGGATCTTCCGAAGCTCGCTGCCCTTGGCCTTAGCGACGCTCCTGCCATCGACGGTGACCTCGCCACCGGTCAGTGGCACCAGACCGTTGATCGCGCGGATGAGCGTGGACTTCCCCGCCCCGGAAAGTCCCACGATGACCACCATCTCCCCTTGGGAGATCTGGAGGGTGAGGTTGCGAAGCGCATGCACACCCCCCGGATAGGTGACGGACGCGTCCTTGAAGTCGATCATCGCCGAGGGGTGAGAGGGCGGACCCGGCACCTGGCCGACCCGCCCCTGCTCTCTGGGTCAGTCCGATCCGCCGACCTTTGCGGCTGCCTCGCGGACCACATCGAACGCATCGAGGTCGGCTTCGGCGAACTCATCGATCTCGTAGACGGCGTCCAGGGTCGCCTTGCCCTCCTCGGTGTCAGCGAAGCTCAAGAATGCCTGCTTGATGTTCTCCTTTAGCTCGTCGGAGAGGTTCCCGGCGACTGCGACGCCATCGTTGGGGATCTCCGGCGACAGGGCGAACACGACGACCTGGGAAAGATCATCACAGTCGCCTTCCTGCAGGATGGTGCGTGCATCGTTGAAGGAGACGCCGACTTCCGCGTCGCCGTTGCAGACCGCGATGACCGACGTGTCGTGACCGCCGGCGAAGAGGGGCTCGATACCCTCCACGTGATCGATACCGGCGTTGACCAGCTGGACCGCGGGGAAGATGTAGCCCGACGCGGACGTCTCACTGACGAAGGAGACGGTGGTGCCGTCTTCGATCATGGCGATGGCATCCTCACCAGCCGGGCCCACGGTCGCGTCCAGGGTGCCGTTGCAGAACAGCAGGCCTTCGTCATTCGCCTCCGGCTCCCCGTCCAGGCAGTACTTGTCCGGGTTGTTGGTCATCCACTGGGTGTGATACGTGACACTTCCATTACGGCCCGACTGAAGGATGATCTCGGCCCCTGCCTCATCGGCGGCCTGGACCAGACCGAACGGACCGAAGGCGCCGATGTGAGCTTGACCGGTCCTCATCGCGGCGACGAGCCCCGGATAGTCGGTGGGGACGAACCCCTCTACCGGGATACCCAGCTCCTGGGAGAGGTAGTCGACCAGCGGCTGTGCGTTCTCGACCAGGACGTCGGCCTCGCGGGAGGGAACCAGGCCGAGCACAAGGCTGTCGGGATCCTCGCCAGCCCCCATGCTGGGCTCCATCGACGGTTCGTCGCTTGTGGCAGGCGCGCTAGCGGCTGGCGTGCCGCCGGCGGGCGTGCCGGCGGCGGGTACACTGCCCGGCGCCGTGGTGGATGTCCCGGTGCCAGGGGAGCAGGCGGCGCCTATCAGCGCCAGCGCGAATACGAGCGGAATCGCTCGACGGTGCTTCATGAGATCTCCTCTTGTCGCCGCGAGGACACTCGCGGGATCGGCTCGACTCCTGGGACCGAACAGCCCCGCCTCCCCCCGACACGTTCGGGGCGAGCCGGCGCTCATTGTACCGGCGCCTGTCACGTCGCCGGTGGCGGCGCGACGATCGGAGTGCCGGCCCGGCTATCCGCCAGTGCCCACGGGGCCGGTCGGTCGATCGTAGCCCTCGGGCATGTCGGGTTCGTAGCGGAAGCCGCCGGCCACGCCCGGCTCGGTCAGCTCGAAGGGATCCAGGATGGCGTCCAGCGCCGCCTGCTCGAAGATGCCCTTCTCCAGGACCAGCTCACGGATGGTCCGGCCACTGGCCACGGCCTCCTTGGCGATGGACGCGGCAAGGGCATAGCCGATGTACGGCGCGAGGGGCGTGGCCATCGCGCTCGACTGCTCCAGGAGCTCCGCGCAGCGCTCCACGTCCGCCTCGATACCCGCCACGCACTCCCGCGCGAATTGGCGGCAGCCGTTGGCCATGACCTGCCCGGCCTCCAGCACCTCGTGTGCGATGAGAGGCATCATCACGTTGAGCTCCAGCTGGCCGCGTGAGGCGGCCCAGGTCACGGCCGTGTCGTTGCCGATGACGTGGTAGGCGATCATGGCCAGGTTCTCCACCATCACCGGGTTCACCTTGCCCGGCATGATCGACGAGCCAGGCTGCTTGGCCGGCAGGCGGATCTCG
>JBBSMF010000352.1:0-2424 GCA_038233295.1 Candidatus Limnocylindrales bacterium
CGTCGCCGGCCGCCCAGACGCCCTCTACGCTCGTGTGCTGCTCATCATCCACCTCGATGGCGCCGGACTCATCCATCTTGCAGCCGAGCCCCAGAGCCAGCTCCGTCTGATGCTCCTCGCCCAGACTGAAGAAAGCGGCCGCCGCCGGCAGCACGCTGCCGTCCTCCAGTCGCAGGCCGTCAAGCCGGCCGTCCTCTCCCTCGAAGCGCAGGATCGTGGCCGTGCGCAGCGCGATGCCGTGCGACCGCAGCCAAGCCTGGTCCTCCGCCGAGAGCTCGGGCCGGCGGCCGTCACTGACCAGCGTCACGTCGCGGCTCCAGTGGCTGACCTTGGACACGAAGTCTCGGCTCGCCTCGTTCCAGCTGATCACCGCGATGGGCCGATCACGCCACTCGTAGCCGTCGCAGTGCGGGCAGACATGGACGGAGCTGCCGTAGAACTCGTCGAGGCGTTCGATATCCGGCAGGAGGTCGCGCACGCCGGTGGCCAGCAGCAGCCGGCGAACCCGCCACTTGATGTCGCCGGACCCAGCGAGCAGGAAGCCGCCGTCGATGACCTCGGCGCGCTCGATCCGTGACGGCTCGACCCGCCCTCCCAGCTCCTGGACCTGCCGTCGCCCGATGGCGATGAGCTCGGTGGCCGAAGCGGATGGGAGCCCGAGGTATCCGTGCACCTCGGTCGCCACGTGGTTGCGCGGTGGACCCCCGTCAAAGGCGATGACGCCGATGCGATGGCGTCGCAGGAAGAGCGCCGCGGACAGGCCGGCGTAGCCGGCGCCCACGATGCCCACATCCGCGTCGAACCGATCCCTCATGCGCGAAGGGAGCGGCAGGCGTCGATGAGCTCGTAGTCGGTGCGGTACCACTCGCGCAGGTTCTTCAAGGCCACATCGCTGAGAGCCGTAGAGCTGTTAGGTGGGGCGCGGTGCGCGGCCTCGTCCACAGTCGGCAGCCGGCAGGAGGCGGGCAGGCCCAGAGCCGCTTTCAATCGCTCGAAGTCAGCCTCCAGGGTCTCCACGGCCCCGATCAGGATGATCCTGTCACGGCGTTCAGCTAGAAGCTCGGCATCGCGCAGCCAGTACGCGAGCGGCCAGCGCACGTGCCCGATCCGGCCCATCGCGGCGCGGGCGTCGGCGAGCAGCTGCCGGTCGTCGGTGGACAGCGCTCGCGCCAGCTCGTCCGGGGTCCCGAACCGCTCGAAGGCTCTCCGCTCGCCCGGCGTCCAGCGTCGGTCATGGCCAGGGCGCCCTTCCCGCAGCCGGCTGTTGAAGCCCGATACATAGCGCGAGATGGGATCGCGCAGGAAGAAGAAGACCTCGTCGCGCCGGGGGATCGCTGAGAGTGGCACGAAATGGCCGTGCCGCATGAGCTGAAGGGATGCTGGGCCAGGACAGTCGCGCAGGGCGCGCTTGACGGCGGTCCCGCCCGTCTTCCCGATGTGGAGCATGTGCACGACGCGCTTGCGGCGGAGATGTCCGCCGAAGGAGGCGGCGGAGATGGCGGAGCGCATGCGCAGAGCCCGGGTCCTGCGGCGGATATTCATCGCGTCGTCTGGCTCCGCTGCCGGCTGCGTCCACTCGTCTGGGATGGCGGAGTATAGCGCCCGGTCGCCGGCGCCTCGGGGCTCCTCCATGGTGACCGACCTGGCGCTGGTGCTAGGCTCGGCCCATCGTGCTCCAGCTTCGCGATCTGCCCGGCCTGCCCGACCCGCACCTCCAACCGCCCACGGTGGCTGACGCGGGTGATCCCTTCGCGGAGCTGCGCATCGTGCACCTCGTGGCGCGCCTGCCACGCGGCGTGCCGGTCAGGGTCCGTGACATCGTGGATCGGCTCAATGCGGAGCACCTCGACTGGTCGTTCAGCCGCTCCGTGGTGGTCGCTGCCCTGGTCCAGTTGCAGTCCAATTGGATGTCCGACTACCGCAACAGCAGCGGGATCGAGTTGGGCACGGGCCCCCAGGGGGAGACCGTGAGCATCGAAGACTCCAGCCGGGTGGACCCCTGGATCATCCGCCAGGCGGATCGCCTGCACGGCGCGTGTACCGAGCGCCTGCGGACCTTCGCGGTGGACGAGGGGTCCATCCCCTAGGTCGAGGCGCAAGCTTCTGCGAGATCGCCAGTAGCGAACCTGCCAAGCGAGGTACGACCCGATGACCGTCAGTGGATACGCCAAGGAAGACGTTCTGGTCAGCCCGGAGTGGGCGAAGGAAAACCTTGATGACCCCAGCGTCCGCTTCGTGGAGGTGGACGTCGATACCGCCTCTTACGAACAGGCCCACATCCCCGGTGCCGTGGGTTGGGACTGGACCAGCCAGCTCTCCGACGGGATCCGACGTGACGTCGCGTCACGCGAGGAGATGTCGCGGCTGCTCAGCGAGTCGGGCATCGGCCCGGACACGCACATCGTCCTGTACGGCGACAACAAC
>JBBSMF010000353.1:0-2415 GCA_038233295.1 Candidatus Limnocylindrales bacterium
ATTGCCCGATCGAGTCATCACGGCGGGCGTCATCAGCGGGCCGGCACCCCTGGTCGGAGTGGGCTCCACGGCATACCTGATCCGCAGTCACCGAGCTGCCGCCCGCGCGGCCGGTTCAGCGCCGTGGATGATCCGCCTGGCCACCTGGCGCTGGGCACGCCAGCAGCGACGCGACCCCGCACGGCACCTGGACGAGGCCGTGGCCAAGATGATCGAGGCTGACCGGGTCGTGGTGGGCGATCCCCATGTGCGTGCCATGATGCTGGCCAACACGGACGAGATGTACCGCCAGGGCGGTCGCGGGGTCTATGACGAGGCGCTCGTCATCTCGCGCGGCTGGGGCTTCGCGCTCGACGAGATCCGCGTGCCGGTGATCCTCTGGCACGGCGACGCCGATCCGACCGTCCCGGTCGCCATGGGGCACTTCCTGGCCGGTCAGGTCAGCACATGTCGAGCGCGTTTCTACCCCGAAGAAGGGCATCAGCTGTTCGTGGAGCGCTGGGCGGAGATCCTCTCCGACCTGATCAGCTAAGGGACCTGGGCACCGCATCCCGGCGGCCGGTACCGGCTCCCATGTTTGGATCACCGGAGAGCAGCCAGCGTCGAACCGTAGGAGACACGCGATCCGCGAGACCCCGGTCCAGACCGAAGTAGTTGCCCGCTCCGATGTAGCCGATGAAGGCGGTGACCACGGCATAGGTCAGGTGCTGGTTGACGATGCCGAACTCGAATTCCCAGGCAGAGAGGAAGAAGAACAGCATCATCAGCGTGCCCGTGGCGGCGCCGAAGCGGGTGAGCAAGCCGAGGATGAGGCTCAGGCCTATCCCGACCTGGCCCCATGGCACGAGGACATCGATGATGCCCAGCAGCGTCTGGTTGGCGGCAAGGCCGGCCCAGATCCCTTGCGTGGGGTTGAAGACCGTCCCCTCCGCCACCTCTCCGGCGACGAATGGCCAGCCCAGCGACCCGCCGGTGCCGAACTCGAGGAATCCGGCCGCGGAGAAGCCGCTGGCCCCAGCGCCGATCAGCTTCTCCAGCCCGGCCCACAGGAAGATGACGCCCACCACGATGCGCAACGCCGCCACGGCGAGCTGGTGGGATCGGTCGACGAGGATCATCGTGTGTCGTGCCTCCATATCAGGGCCGTTCGGTCGGCAGTCGAACTGTATGCGCCTGGCGATGGCTACACATGACCCAAGTGACCCGAAGGGCGGGGGCCGGATGGCATACGGTTCCCGTGGTCAGAGCATCCAGTGGCGGCGTGCGGCTTCGGTCAGGTCGCCCCGGAAGTCGGGGTGTGCGATCGCGATCAAGGCGCGAGCCCGGTCGGCGATGGAGCGGCCCCGAAGCTCCGCGATGCCCTGCTCGGTGACGACCGTCTGGACGTGCCCGCGTGAGGTCACGACACCCGACCCCGGCTGAAGCTCGGCCACGATGCGGCTGCGAGTCCCCCCAACGGCGGTGGAAGGGAGCGCGATGATCGCGCGTCCCTCCGGGGCTAGTGCAGCGCCCCGCATGAAATCCATCTGGCCGCCGATCCCGCTGTAGAGCCGGTGACCGATCGAGTCCGCCACGACCTGTCCGGTCAGGTCGACCTCGATGGCCGAGTTTATGGCGACCATGCGTCGCAGACGCCGGATCACGGACGTGTCGTTGGTGTACTCCACCGGGCGCATCTCGACCATGGGGTTGTCGTGGACGAAGTCGTAGAGCCGCTTCGTGCCCATAAGGAAGGTCGCGACGATCTTGCCCCGGTTCAGATCCTTGGCAGCGCCTGTGACGACCCCCGCCTCCACCAGATCGACCACGACGTCGGTGAACATCTCGGTGTGGATGCCCAGGTCACGCTTGCCGTGCAGCTCGAGTGCCACAGCGGCAGGGATGGCGCCGATACCCAACTGAAGGGTGGCACCGTCCGGCACGAGATCCGCCACATATCCACCGATGCGTCGCTCGGCCTCGCCGATGGGCGCCGGAAGCCGCTCATAGGGCGGGATGTCCAGCTCCACAGCAAGGTCGATCTCATCGACGTGGATGAAGCTGTCGCCAAGCGTGCGCGGCATCGCGGCGTTGAGCTGCGCGATGACGGTGCTTGCGGCGCGGATGGCCGCCGGCATGGCGATAACGGACGTGCCCAGCGAGACGAACCCGTGCGTGTCTGGTCGCGAGACGTTCACGAGCACGGTGTCCAGCGGGATGATCTGCTGCCGGAAGAGTACCGGGATGTCGGACAGGAAGGCGGGCACGTAGTCGGCGCGTCCCTCGTTGACCGCCTGGCGGGCGTTCGGGCCGATGAACAGCGCCGTGTGGCGGAAGTGCGGCGCCATCTCCGGCTGAAGGTGCGGCCCCGGACCCTCGATGTGGAGGTGGACCACTCGGACGCCATGGAGTTCGCGCGCGCGGGCGACGAGCGCC
>JBBSMF010000354.1:0-2412 GCA_038233295.1 Candidatus Limnocylindrales bacterium
CATCAGGAGAGAGGAGGGATAGGCGGCGGTCCCGCCCGGCACGTAGGCCGCCACGCGATCCAGTGCCCGCCAGAGACGACCGACCCGTATCCCCGGCCCGATCTCGACCCAGCGCTCGGGCGGCGGCACCTGCGCCGCGTGGAAGCGCTCGATGTTCCGGGCCATGTGCGACAACGCTTCGCGCAGCGCTGCCGGCAGAGCGTCGCGAGCGGCGCGCAGGGCTGCCCGGTCCAAGGTCAACGGGACTCGCTCACCGGAGATCGCGGGAAGACCGCCGCCGAAGCGCTGGTTTGCGCTGCGGACGGCCTCGTCGCCGCCGAGGGCAACTTCCTCCACGATGGCGCGAACCTTCGCGCGCACCTCCGGCGTGGCAGAGGTGCTCCGATCGACGATCGACGCGCGAGCGGTGACGTCGAGATCGGCCAGGCGGACGCGGCGCAGCATGATGGGCGGGCTCTGGGGTCGTTCGACGGCGGTCACGGGACGAGCTTCTCCACGGGAAGCACCAGGATCCCGGACGCCCCCGCGGCACGAAGCCGGGGCAGCAGCCCCCAGATCTCGTCAGTGGCGACGACGGCATGGACCGCGACCATCCCCTCATGCGCCAGCGGGATGATGCTGGGCGACTCCAGGCCGGGCAGCAAGTCCTCGATCCGCCCGAGCGCCTCGCGCGGCGCGTTCATCATCAGGTACTTGCGCCGTCGCCCGGCCACCACGGAGCGGACCATCGTCACGAAGTCGTCGACAGCGTCGGCGTGCTCGCCGGGTGGTCGCGGGCCTGACACCAGGATGGCCTCGCTGGCCAGCAGGGGACCGACCGACCGGAGGCCGTTCATGACCAGTGTCGAGCCGGTGGAGACGAGGTCCACGATGCCGTCGGCGAGTCCCATGCGTGGCGCGACTTCAACTGCGCCGCTGATGGACACCACCTCTACGGGGATGCCGCGCTCACCGAAGAAGCGGCGCGTCGTCTGAGGGTGGCTGGTGGCCAGGCGGAGGCCAGCCAGGTCGCTCAGCTCACCCGCGCCAGCGTCGCTGGGCACGGCGGCTTCCAGCCGGCAGCGGCCATAGCCGAGCTCGAGCAGGACAGGCAGCTCCGCTCCTGATTCGACCAGCAGGTTGGTGCCCGTGATTCCCAGGTCGGCCACCCCGTCGCCCACGAATTCGATGACGTCCTCCGTGCGCACGAAGAGGATGTCCAGCGGGAAGTTGTCGGCGTGGGCTACGAGAGCGCGCGACGTGGACTCGAACGAGAGCCCCGAATCGCGCAGGAGGGCGGTCGTCGGCTCCAGCATCCGTCCCTTGTTGGGCACCGCCAGACGGAGCCGCGTGGGATCGAGGGGCAGCGTCATCGGCGGTCTCGGGCCAACATGCGTGGCGCGCTTGCCTGTTCGCCCTCGCGCCCTGCACTTCCCTGTGCGCGTTGACGCGCCGCGACACCCCGGCCGCGATCGAGCGCGTCACGGTAGCCCCCGGTCCCATGCTTGAACCACTGCGCTATGCGCGTGATCGTCGCGGTGCTCGCGCCGGTCTCTCGGGAGATCTCCCCGTAGTGGCGACCGAGGCCCAACAGTTGGGCCACCTCCCAGCGCTGTGCCATATCGTGCAACTCACGCAAGGTGCACAGGTCGCGCATGAAGTCAGCCGCGGCCGCACGGTCGGGCAGGGCGGCGATAGCATCCAGGAGGTCGTCCGTGGTCGGCGAACGCCATTCCCCGGTCATCCAGCGCGCTCGATCCCAGCTTGCAAGCGTAGTAGCATGCTAATACGGTAACCTTATGGCGTGGTAGCTGTCAAGCCCGGCGCGGCGATGGAGCTCATCCCGGCCATCGATCTGCGAGCGGGCAACGTGGTACGCCTGCAGCAGGGCGACTTCGAGCGCGAGTCTTCCTACGGGAACGATGCAGTCGCGATGGCGCGGCATTGGGTCGAGCAGGGCGCGCAACGGTTGCACCTCGTCGATCTCGACGGTGCCCGGGCTGGCCGGCCGGTCCAGATGGAGGTCGTAGGTCTGATCGTCGCTTCGGTCTCCATCCCGTGCCAGGTCGGTGGCGGGATCAGGACGCGTGATGACGTTCGACGCATCCTCGCTCTGGGCGCCGACCGAGCCATCCTCGGGACGGCGCTCTTGCGCGACCCGGCCATGAGCGTCCAGCTCGTGGAGGAGCATGGTGCCGATCGGATCGTCGCGGCCATCGACATGCGGGGAGAGAAAGCCGTCGGTCTGGCCTGGGCCGACGAGTCGGCCGGCGAGCGCGCCACGCTGGCGATGGAACGACTCCACGGCTGCGGTGCCCGCTGGTTCGCCGTGACTTCGATCGAGCGGGACGGGATGCTCACCGGTCCCGACCTATCCACCTTGATCGAGCTTCGAGATGCCTTCCCGGAGGCGAGACTGATAGCGTCCGGCGG
>JBBSMF010000355.1:0-2408 GCA_038233295.1 Candidatus Limnocylindrales bacterium
GACCTCGTCGACCGATCATGGGATCCGCTGCCCCTCTGGCGTGAGGCGGCCGAAAGAGCGATCGATGCCGTCTCACGCTTGGCGTCGGCGGAGGACGCGTCCGCTGGTGGATCGGCTGCACGCGGCCCGTTCCGAGGCGCGGCCGGCGCCGCCGCTGCGAATGACCCATGGGCTGAGACGGCGCGCCGGGAGGGCATCGATCGATGGCCATAGACGGACCGGTCCAGCTCCGGATCACCGTGGCCGGACCCGACCCGATGGTGGTCGACCGGGATCCCGCCAGGGCCGCAGAACCACAGGACAGCCGGCATCCTCGACCGGCCGTGCGAGAGCTGGCGGACACTGCCGAGTCGCGTGCCGCCGGCCAGCGCCGGTACGAGGCGATCGTGGATGGTTGGGTGCTCCAAGTCACAGTGGAACGGACTGACCGGGCGCGCCTTCGAGAACGGGCGGCGCGCGCCGCTGCCGGAGTGGTGCGCCACGCGGGCGTAGCGGTCCGCGCCCAGATCCCGGGGCGCGTCGTGCGCGTCTGGGTCGAAGCCGGAGACGCGGTCGACATCGGCCAGCGTCTCTTGGCTGTCGAGGCCATGAAGATGCAGAACGAGGTACGGGCGCCCCGCGCCGGTGTCGTCGCCGCCGTGACCATCTCGTCGGGGCAGACGGTCGACCTTGGTGACGAGCTGATCAGGCTGGAGTAGCTCGGTCGTTACCCGTATGCTCTGTAGGTGAGCGATGCTGCCGATCGGCGCCCAGTGCAGCCCGACATGGGACGGCAAAGGTGGCATGCCACGACCCGGCAACGGGCGCTTGAAGCTCACGGGGAGCGCCGAGCGGCATTCCGCACCTCCAGCGACATCGAGATCGCCCCGCTCTACACCCCCGCGGACACTGCCTCACTGGACGAGTCGCGCGACTTGGGCCGTCCCGGCGAGTACCCCTTCACCCGTGGCGTGCAGCCGACGATGTATCGCGGTCGACTGTGGACCATGCGCCAATACGCCGGATTCTCGACCGCGGCCGATACGAACGAACGTTTTCGCTACCTGCTGGACAGAGGCCAGACCGGCCTTTCGGTGGCCTTCGACCTCCCCACTCAGATGGGCTATGACGCGGATGCGCCCGCGGCGGAAGGGGAGGTGGGCCGCGTAGGCGTGCCCGTAAGCACCTTGGACGATATGGAGGTGCTCCTCGACGGCCTACCCCTGGGCGAGATCACGACCTCCATGACCATCAATGCCACTGCGGCCATCCTGCTGGCCTTCTATGTGGCCGTGGCCGACCGTCGTGGAGTGCCACGGGGCCAGCTGGGCGGCACCGTCCAGAACGACGTATTGAAGGAGTACATCGCCCGGGGCACCTACATCTACCCGACCGAAGCTTCCATGCGCCTGGTGACTGACATCTTCGAGTTCTGCGCCAACGACCTTCCGCGCTGGAACACCATCTCCATCAGCGGCTATCACATGCGCGAGGCGGGTGCGACCGCTGCCCAGGAGCTGGCGTTCACGATCGCCGATGGCATCGCCTACGTGGAGGCGGCCCGGGCGCGCGGCCTCGACATCGACCGATTCGCTGGCCGCCTGAGCTTCTTCTTCGCCGCCTGGAGCGAGCTCTTCGAGGAGGTAGCCAAGTTCCGCGCCGCCCGCCGGATGTGGGCGCGCGTCATGCGTGATCGATTCGGGGCGCTCGAGGAGCGGTCCATGATGTGTCGCTTCCACGTCCAGACGGCCGGCTCGAGTCTGACCGCGCAGTCTATCGACAACAACGTCGTACGCACCACCATCCAGGCACTCTCGGCCGTGCTGGGCGGCGCCCAGAGCCTGCACACCAACGCCCGGGACGAGGCGCTGGCGCTTCCCACTGAGGGATCCGCCCGCCTGGCGCTGCGGACCCAGCAGATCCTCGCTCACGAGAGCGGCGTTACCGAGACGCCCGATCCGCTGGCGGGCAGCTATTACGTCGAAACCCTGACCGACCAGCTAGAGGTCGCTGCAGAGGGCTACCTGGCTGAGATCGACGCGATGGGTGGAGCCATCAAGGCTATCGAGCGTGGGTTCCAGCAGCGCGCCATCCAAGAAGCCGCGTTCCGTTACCAGCGAGAGGTCGAGAGTGACGAACGCATCGTCGTAGGCGTCAACCGCTACGTGGATGACCCTCAGGCCGGCCCGAGCCTCCAACAGGTCGACTTGGACTCGGAGCGAGCGCAGGTGGACCGAGTCCGTCGTGCGCGGGCGACGAGAGACGAGGCACGTTGGGCGACAGCCATGGAAGACGTGGCCCGCGCTGCTTCGGGCAACCAGAACCTGCTGCCCGTGATCATCGAGGCGGCCAAGGCAGGAGCCACGCTGGGCGAGGTCAGTGATCGGCTGCGCGTCTGCTGGGGGGAGCACCGCGAGCTCCTCACCGTC
>JBBSMF010000356.1:0-2395 GCA_038233295.1 Candidatus Limnocylindrales bacterium
CCGGCTCACCGCGCCGGACGCACCCTTCCCCAAGACCGCCGCGTGCAGTCCGGGCGACTTCGCAGCGGCATTCCGCGCGGCTCTCGAGGAGGGCCACGAAGCGGTCGTCTGCATCACCGTCGGCTCCAAGCTGTCGGGCACCATGAAGTCCGCCGAGATCGCTCGTGACGGCATGCCCGACGCAGCCATCCATCTAGTCGACAGCGGTGCGGCCAGCATGCAACTCGGCCTGTTGGTGCTGCTGGCCGCGGAGATGGCACGCAACGGCGCGACCGCCGAGGCCATCGTGGACGAGCTGCACCGGCGCCTGCCCGCGTCGCGGCTGTACGTCGCGCTGGACACTCTGGAGTACCTGAAGCGCGGCGGCCGCATCGGTGGAGCGCAGGCCGCCATCGGCTCGGTGCTCTCGGTCAAGCCCATCATCACCATCACCAACGGCGTCGTGGAGACCGCCGACAAGCCCCGCACGCGAGGGCGCGCGCGGCAGCGTGTCATCGAGCTTCTGGCCTCGCGGCCGGCTGAGCGCGCCTGGGTCCTGCACTCGCAGGCCGCGGACATCGAGTCGTTCGCCGATGAGCTTGCTGGCGCCCTTGGGCTGCCGCGTGCGGAAGTCTCCATCGGCTTGATCGGGCCGTCCGTGGCGCCGCACGTGGGGCCCGGGGCGTACGGCGCGGCGGTGCTCCAGCGCATCGGTTAGTGGTCGCGCCGGTGTCGATGAACGGGCCGACCGCCGTCGGGCCGGTGTACACTTCGGCCGATTCGACGCTCTCAGCGAGCCAGCTCGCCCGCGCTCGTTTCCGGGCCGGCGCTCGCATACGGAGGATGGCGCCCCGATGACCACGGAGCAGGCCGCCCAGGCCATCAACGCCTGGCAGGTGGCGCAGCAGCAATTCGACCTGGCCGCGGAGAAGCTGAACCTCGACCCGGGCCTACGTCGCGTCCTGCGGGAGCCGCGACGGGAGCTCACGGTCCACTTCCCGGTGAAGATGGACGACGGGAGCGTGCAGGTCTTCACGGGCTATCGAGTCCAGCACAACCTGGGTCGAGGCCCCGCCAAGGGCGGTCTTCGCTACCACCAGGACGTGACGCTCGACGAGGTCAAGGCCCTGGCCATGTGGATGACCTGGAAGTGCGCCGTGGTGGGCATCCCCTACGGCGGCGGCAAGGGCGGCGTGGTGGTGGACCCCAAGAAGCTCTCCCAGCGGGAGGTGGAAGGGCTGACCCGACGATTCGCCACGGAGATCAGCGTGCTCATCGGCCCGGAGAAGTACATCCCGGCGCCCGACGTGAACACCAACGCCCAGACCATGGCCTGGATCATGGACACGTACTCCATGCACGTCGGGTACACCGTGCCCGGCGTGGTCACCGGCAAGCCCATCAGCCTGGGCGGATCCGAGGGACGCAATGAGGCCACCGCTCGCGGCGCGGTCTTCACCATCATGGAAGCCGCCGCTCACCTGGGCATGGACCTGAACCGCTCGACGGTGGCTATCCAGGGCTTCGGCAACGCCGGCTCGGTCGCCGCCACTCTCATCGCCGAGCAGGGCGTCAAGGTCGTGGCTGTCTCGGACTCCGCCGGCGCCATCCATGCCCCCACCGGCCTGGACGTGGCGCGGGTCATCGGCTGGAAGTCTGAGCACGGCACGGTCAAGGGCTTCCCGGGCGCGGATGCGATGACCAACCAGGAGTTGCTCGAGGTCGAGTGCGACATCCTCATCCCAGCGGCCCTGGAGAACCAGATCACGCCCGCAAACGCGCCACGCATCAGGGCCAGGGTCATCGCCGAGGCGGCCAACGGCCCGACCACGCCCGAGGCCGACGCCATCCTCTACGACCGCGGCGTCTTCATGATCCCCGACATCCTGTGCAACGCTGGCGGCGTCACGGTCTCCTATTTCGAGTGGGTGCAGGACCTGAACCGCGACCACTGGAGCGAGGAAGCGGTCAACAGCAAGCTCAAGGCGATCATGGTCAAGGCCTTCGCCGAGACGCTGGCGTTGTCCGAGACACAGAGCGTCAACATGCGCACCGGCGCATACCTGCTGGCCGTGGACCGCGTCGCCTCAGCGACTTCCCTGCGCGGCCTCTACCCGTAGGGCGAGTGCCCGCGGGTCAGTCGCGGGCGCACTTACACCAGGTACCACCCGGGGTGATGTTATCGGCGCGAAGTGCCGGTTCCGCCACCGGATATCACCTGGGGTGATGGTATGTGCTGAAGCGCGGCCTGAGCGCCCTGCTGGAACCGGGCCCGAGCTGGGCTGCACGCTCCCATCGCGGCTGGACACCCAGGCATGCTGCTGGAAAGCTGGTGGATCCCTGCTTTGCATCACCCCCCGTGATAGGTGGTGAGGATCCTACGGGCAGCGCGGCAGCCCGGAGCGCGGGCAGCGCG
>JBBSMF010000357.1:0-2390 GCA_038233295.1 Candidatus Limnocylindrales bacterium
GAGGCCCGCAGCATCTGCTCCAGCCGCAGGGCGATGTCCAGGTTCATATCCGCCTCCCGGATGCCGCCATAGATGGCACCGGGGTCATCACCCCCGTGTCCCGCGTTGATGATCACCGTGACGGCACCGGGGTTTACCACGTAGGGCGCCGCGGGTGCCTTGGCCACGAGGGCCATCACGGTCTCTGTCACTCCCTCGGCCGTCGTGACGTCCAGCCGGAACCGATACGGCCCATCCGGGACCAGTCGCTTGCCGTCATCGCGTCCGTTCCAACGCCGCGTGAAGGTGCCCGGCTCTTCAGGGGTGGTCTTCATCGTCCGGACCGCCTTGCTGCTGAAGTCGAGCACGGACACGGCGACGGTGGCGGCCCTCCGAAGGGTCACATCGAGAAGGACCTTGTCGCGAAGACCGTCGCCATCCGGTGAGAAGGGCGAGTCCGTGAGACGCAGGTCCTCGACGAGCGACGCGGTGGCGCTGCGGACCGGACCGCCCGAGGCGAAGGGCAGGAGCGCCGCCATCAGCACGAGGGCCAACGGCCGCCGAAACGCGGCCAGGGAGAGGCGGTGCGGCCCTCCGATGCGGCGGGCATCCTGGGGTGTACCCATCAAGGGCATAGTATCGGGACGCGGGCACCGTCCGAACAGCCGCCCGCGCGACTAGCAGCCGGGCCTGGCGTCCGGCTCCCCTCCCAGCAGGCCTTGTCGGGCCTTCGCTTCGAGAACGTGGACGGCCGCGTCCATGACACGTTCGCGCGGCAGGTCCCCGCTGACGAGTGCGTCCATGAGCGCGTCGCGAACGATGGTCTGACGCTCGCGGTCGCCTATCACCATGAGCATGTCCACACCGGCCTTCAGGGCTGCCACGGCGGCCTCGGCGGGTGGGACGGAATCGGTCACGGCGGCCATACCAGGCCCGAGATCGTCGGTGAGGACGAGTCCGTCGAAGCCCAGGTCGTCGCGCAGGATGCCGCCGATGATCGGCTCGGAGAGCGTGGCCGGGAGCCCGCTCGGATCGATGCGCGGCAGGGCGATATGCGCCGTCATCACCGCCGCAAGGCCAGTGTCGGGGGCCATGGCTCGCTCGAAGGGCACCAACTCGACACTGTCGAGACGCCGCCGCCCGACATCGAGCACGGGCAAGCTGAGGTGCGAGTTGACGCTCGTGTCGCCGTGGCCGGGGAAATGCTTGCCCACGGCCAGGATGCCACCCGACTGGAGTCCGCGGATGTAAGCCGAACCAAGCCGCGCCACCAATCGCGGCCGCGAGCCATAGGAGCGCGGCCCGATGACCGGGTTATCTGGGTTGGTGTTGACGTCAAGCACCGGTGCCAGGTTCATCTCGAAGCCCATCTCTCGTACCTGACGGGCATGGATCGCCCCGCGCTGACAGGCGTCTTCGTCGCTGGGGCGACCCTGCGCGAACTCCAGATTCGAGCCGAGGTTCTCCACGTCACCGATGCGCTGGATGGCACCCCCCTCGTGGTCGATGGCCTTGAGCAGTGGCAGCATGCCGGCGCCCTGAGCCACCCCGTCGAGTCCCACGTTGATGGCCGTGGCTCGCTCCGCGGTGTCAGCGTTGGCGAGGACATAGACGATCGCCCCAGGACGCAGCGCCTCTATAGGTTCACGGGCGCCATCCGCGCTGTTGCCCCGCCAGCCGATCATCAGCAACTGCCCCACCAGCTCCTCATCCGTGTCCAGCTCCGCCAGTGCCGATTCCACGCGCGGGTCGAGGGACGGATCCGGCTCCCCCGAGGGCTCGACCGCGGGATCGCCGCTCGCTCCAGGCGAGAGGGAAGGTGGCGGCGGCCCCGAAGGGAGCGTGACAGGACTGGAGTCAGGTGGCGGCGCAGCACTGCCGTCCGGTGAGGCGGCGGGGGCTGGCTGGCCGGAGCAAGCGCTCACGGACGCGAGCAGAAGGATCAGTGCGACGGTCGGAGGACGAGCGGTCACTTCCCGGCCACGATACCCGAACCGTCCGCGGCGGCTGACACGCGACCCGATCGAAACGCCACCGCGTCGCGGTAGAGCTGCTCGTACAGGCGTGCCGGCCGAGACCATGAGTGATCCTCGGCCATGCCTCGACGGATCAGCTCGGTCCAGCCTTCGGGGTCCGCCCAACGTCGTATGGCACGCTCGGCAGCTGCCACGAGGGCCTCCGGCGTCGCCTCCTGGAAGACGTAGCCGTTGCCGGGCATGGCACCTTCCTCGGCGGGCACGTCGACGTCGCGGACGGTGTCCGCGAGGCCACCCGTTCGGCGCACCAGCGGGACGGTCCCGTAGCGCAACGCGATGAGCTGGCCCTGGCCGGACGGCTCGAAGCGCGACGGCATCAGGAAGATGTCCGAGCCGGCATAGATGCGGCGGGCTTCGTCGCGATCGAAGCGATCC
>JBBSMF010000358.1:0-2386 GCA_038233295.1 Candidatus Limnocylindrales bacterium
CCACTACCCGGCCATGGCCACGGTGGGCATCAAAAAGGTGATCAACGGGCCTTTCACGTTCTCGCCCGACGGGAACCCGCTGGTCGGCCCGGTGCGCGGGCTGCGCAACTACTGGGTCGCCTGCGCCGTGATGGCCGGGCTCTCGCAGGGTGGCGGCGTGGGCCTGACCCTGGCCAGCTGGATGACCCAGGGCGATCCCGGTATGGATATCTGGGGCATGGACGTCGCCCGCTACGGCGACTACGCGAGCATCGGCTACACCAACGCCAAGGTGCGCGAGAACTACGCGCGGCGCTTCCGCATCACCTTCCCCAACGAGGAGCTGCCGGCTGGCCGGCCGCTGCACACCACGCCCGTATACGACCGCCTGACGGCGGCCAACGCGGTGTGGGGTGCCACTTACGGCCTGGAGCATGCCCTGTGGTTCCAGGAGCCGGGCAAGGAGCCGCGGGAAGAGGTCACGTTCCGCCGCTCCAACGCCTGGCAGCAGGTGGCGGCCGAATGCGATGCCGTGCGCCAGCGCGTGGGGCTCATCGAGACATCGAACTTCGCCAAGTACCACGTGACCGGCTCTGGCGCCGCGGCCTGGCTGTCAAGCCTGCTCACCAACCGGCTGCCACAGGTGGGCCGCATCACCCTGACCGCGATGCTCAACCCGCAGGGGAGGATCCTGGGCGAGTTCACGGTGGCGCGCGCCGGGGATGAGGAGTTCTTCCTGTTCGGCTCCCAGGCAGCTGAGACCCATCACAGCCGCTGGTTCCTGGCGCATCTGCCGCCCGACGGATCGGTGTCCTTCCGCGTGCTCGGGCTGAGCCTGGTGGGTCTGTCGCTGGCCGGGCCGGCGGCCCGCGACGTCCTCCAGAAGGTCACCGACACGGACCTGGCCACGGCCTCGCTGCGGTTCATGGACTTCCGCTCCATCGAGGCGGGCATGATCCCCGCCCGCCTCGGCCGGTTGAGCTACACCGGCGACCTAGGCTTTGAGCTGTGGATGGCGCCCGAGTACCAGCGCGCGTTGTTCGATCTGCTCGTGGACGCCGGCGCCGAGGCCGGGCTGCGGCTGTTCGGGTTACGAGCGCTGATGTCACTGCGCCTTGAGAAGGGCTACGGCACCTGGTTCCGAGAGTACCGGCCCATCTACACGCCGCTGGAGGCGGGCCTCACCAGCTACATAAAGCTCGACCACGAGTTCGTCGGTCGTGAGGCGCACGAAGCGGAGCTGGCGACGGGACCCGCCCGGCGGCTGGTCACGCTGGTGGTCGAGCCGGACCCCGACGACCCGGCGGACGCCATCGGCGACGAGCCGATCTGGCACGACGGCAAGGTCGTCGGCTGGGTAACTTCCGGCGGGTATGCCCACTACAGCAAGGCGTCCGTGGCGCTGGGCTACGTGCCAACGGAGCTGGCTGGTGCCGAGGCGGAGGGCGTCTTCGAGATCGAGATCATCGGCCGGCGGCGCCCCGCTCGCCTGCAGCTGACACCGCTCTTCGACCCCGAGGGGCGGCGCATGCGCCAGTGAGCGACGCTGGAGGAAGCGCCGGGTCCGGTCGCATCGTCGTCGACGGCCGGCCGATGCCCTACGAAGCCGACGATTCGGTCGCCCTGGCCGTGCTGCGGGCCGGTGAGCATCCCCATCACGGCGGCACCATCTGCCTGGCTGGCGACTGCGGCAACTGCGTGGCCCAGGTCGACGGCGTCGGCTGGGTGCGCACCTGCCAGACACCGTGCCGGCCGGGCCTCGTGATGCAGCGTCATCCGGCCGGTGGCGCGCCGCCGCTGCCGCTCGCGGCGGAGAACGACGTGACGAGCTCGGCGCCTGCGCGGCACATCCCCGTCCAGCGCAGCGAGGCGGAGGTCGTGGTGGTCGGCGCCGGCCAGAGCGGGACAGCCGCCGCGGCAGCCGCCCGGCGGAGGGGAAAGAGCGTCACCGTGCTGGAGGCCCAGGACGGCCTGGAGGCGGTGGCCATCTACGCCGGTCCGACGGTCATCGCCCGCACCCCCACCGGTATGCTCCATATCAACGCGAAGGAAGTGATCGTCGCCACTGGCGCGGCGGAGGTCCAGCCGGTCTGTCCGGGCAACGCGCTGAGTGGCCTGGTCACGGCGCGCGCCGCGGAGCAGCTCCACGCCGCGGGCGTCGATCTGGGCGTGGCGGTGGCCATCGGATCGCCGCCGGAGTCTGTGCCATGCATGCCCCTCTCCGGCAGCTTGCGCCGGATCGAAGGCAGTGACAGGGTTTCGGCCGTCGTGACCGTCGAAGACGTGGCAGGCGAGCGGACGACCGCCTGCGACACGGTGATCCTGGGACTAGGGTGGGCGGCGCGTGACGTCCTGTCGCGGATGACCGATGAACCTTCGGTGAGCGTGGTGGGTCCGGCGGCGGAAA
>JBBSMF010000359.1:0-2381 GCA_038233295.1 Candidatus Limnocylindrales bacterium
CAGGTCCAGGACGCGGCGGCCGGTGACCTGACCACGTCCGGCCTGGCCCTCGACTCGTTCACCATCCAGAGCATCAGCGACGTGGTGACAGCGGGTCAGACGAGCTATATCGAGCAGTTGGGCGCCCAGAAGCTGGCCATCGTGGTGCGCGATGCCGCCATCGCCAAGGCTCGGTCCGAGCAGGAGTCGGCCGTGGCCCAGGCCGAGGCACGCAAGATCGAGATCGCCGCCCAGCGAGATCAGGCGCTGGTCCAGGCCGAGGCCGACGTCCAGACCGCATCCGCCCAGGCGCGTGCCGAGCAGTCCGAGCCGCTCTCCCGCGCGAAGGCCTCACAGGAGGTCACGCGCACCGAGTCCGAGCTGGCTCAGTTGCGCGCCGACCTGCGCGAGAAGGAACTGCTCGCGTCGATCATCAAGCCGGCCGAGGCAGACGCCCAGGCCGCCGCCACCCGCGCCGACGGCCTGCGCAACGCGGTCATCAAGGAGGCCGAGGGCGAGGCCGAGCGGGTCCGGCTGGAGGGCAACGCGGCGGCGGACATCGTGCGGGCACGCGGCGAGGCGGAAGCCGATGCCCTGGCCCGCCGCGCCGAGGCGTTCCGCCAGTTCAATGAGGCGGCCATCATCCAGACCGTCCTGGCCGAGCTGCCCAAGATCGTGGCCGCGGCGGCCCAGCCGCTGGGCAACATCGCCAACCTCACGGTGCTCTCCTCTGAAGGTGCCACGGACGTGGTGCGCACCGGTACGCGCACGGTGGCGGAAGCTGCCGCGTCGGTGAAGGCCCTCACCGGCATCGATATCCCAGCCCTGCTGGGTGACCGCTTCGGCACTGGCGATCCTGATGGCGGCTCCACAGCAACCGATGGCGGGTCCGCTCGGTCGCGTGGCTCCTCCGAAGGACCGGTACCGGCGGCCTCCACATCGATACCACCGAGTGGGGATTCGGCGACCTCAAGTGCCGGAGCATCCACCGTCGCCGAGGCGCCTGCCGCGCCGGCTGGGCAGCCGGACGAAGCTATGGAGGACGTGCTTCGGCGAGCCGGTGCCTTGCTCCGCCAGATCCCCCGCATCGAGCAGTTCCGCGACACGACGCTCGGCGACCTGCCGGCGCTCCTGCCGGGGCGCATCCGGCCCTCCGTCGAGCGCGCGCGCGACCGCTTGCCCGAGGCCGTGACCGCGATGACCGTTGGCGAGATCCTAGACCGGACGGGCTGAAAGCGACGCTCAAGCGGAGTCGCCGGCCTCCTCGCCTGGAAGGGTGATCGGACTGTCCGGTCGGTTACCCCATTCCTCCCAGGAACCGCCGTAGCTCTTCACGTCCTTCAGTCCCGCCAGCTCGTGCAGGACGAACCAGGCCAGGGCCGCGCGGACGGCACCCTGGCAGTACGTCGCCCGGACCTCGGCCGGGTCGACGCCGCTGCCGCGCAGGATGGCCAGCACCTGGTCGGTCGGCCGGAGTGTCCCTTCGGCAGCTACCAAGTCCTCGAAGTTGCGGTGTCGAGCACCAGGGATATGACCTCCCCGCGACGCGCGCACGTCCGTGCCAACGTACTCGCCGACGGTGCGGACGTCCAGGAGCCGGGTGGGGCCGGCCTCCGTGGCCTCCCGGCTCCAATCGAGTACCTCGTCGTAGGTGGCCAGTAGCGAGTCGTCCCGTTCACCGAGGGCTTGGGCTGAGCGCTGAGCGTCGGCGAGATCTGCCTCCGGCACCTCACGCGAGGTCTCGCCACCGGCCCGAGTCCAGGCTTCGATGCCTCCGTCGAGGATGTGCAGGCGGCCGGCCGGGAAACGGTCCAGGCGAAGCACCCAATAGCCCCGGATGGCATGACGGTTGAGGCCGACGTCGTCGTAGAGGACGATTCGATCGCCCTCCCCCACTCCCCATCGACGGAGCAGACGCTCCACGTGCTCACGGTCGGGGACGAGCCACTCGCGCTCCGCGTCGCCGGTCTCCGCCGCGGTGCCTCGCAGTGCCAGGTCACGGTGCAGGTCGCTGTAGATGGCGCCCGGGAGATGCCGCTTGTTATAGACGCGTCGGTCGGGCGACACGTGGATGAGCCGGAGATCCTCGTCATCGACGTGCTCGCGGAGCCACTCGGCGGACACGAGTGGCCCGACCGGGACCGGCTTGGCGCGCTTCGGCACGGGCATCCTCTGGTACGGCAGACGGTAGCGCTAGGCTACCCGCTGCGTGAGACGATGAGGTTCCAATCCCGACAGGAGGACGACGATGATCGGACGGATGACTCGCGGGGCGATCGCCGGCGCCGCTGGGACCTGGCTCATGGATCAGGTCACGACCGCAATGATGAGCGGGCAGCGGCCGGAAGTGACGGCGCGCGAGGAGGCGGCCCAGCCCAACGGCAAGGACGCGCTCTCCAACC
>JBBSMF010000360.1:0-2365 GCA_038233295.1 Candidatus Limnocylindrales bacterium
AGGGCAGCGTGAGGCGTGAAGATGGAGTGGAGCAGCTCGGGGGACAGGTCCGCATGAACCATAACGCCTGCCTCGGCGGTGTCCTGCAGGCCGGTCTCGCGCTCCACGACGATGAGCGCACCGATGCGCCCGGCCGCCAGCGTGGTCGCCGTTCGAGCGAGCACCGCGGGCACGCGCTGGGAGTCGCCCTGGTTGCCTGTGCCGAAGACCCAACCCATGGAGCCGACGCGACCGATCCGCTCAAGCGCACGGCGCAGCTCAGGCTGGAAGACGACCACCAGGGCCACCAGGCCCACCACTGCGCCGGCCTGAAGGATCCCGGAGAGCAGTCGCAACTCGAAGGTCTGGGCAGCGCCGTACACGACCAGCAGCAGGATGGCTCCGACGACCAGCCGCACAGCGCGCGTACCCTGGATGAGGCTGAACAGCCCGTAGATGAGGATAGCGGTCAGGCCGATGTCGAGGAGCGCGATGGGCTCGATCTCGATCCCCTCGACCAGGTCTCGCAACTGGTCGATCACGGTCCGATCGTAGCACGCGAGGTGGCTGCGGCGGGCGCACCGAGGCCCTCAGCCGCCGGGGGCGGAGGCGCTGGCGTCCGACCCGTCGGAAGCGGACGAGCCGTCGGCGATGCTCGCCAGGCGGGGATCCAGATCGCGCTGCGCGGCACAGGTGGCGATGAGCTCGGTGCGGGCCGGGAGATCGTGATCGAGCGTCACCAACCGGTCCAGGAGAAGGAGTCGCTCCACGGCTCGATCGCCCCAGCCGTAGGCCAGGTAGGTGCGGACCATGGCCAGGTGCACCGCCGGCGAGCCGGGCGCCACGGCCAATCCTCGCTGACAGGCGTCGGAGGCGGCATCCAGCTCGGAGCGGGCCAGGTACAGGTCGGCAGCCGCCACGAATCGTTCGACCGCGGTGGCCGCATCCCCGGAGCCGTGTGCCACCTCCGCGGACTCGACGAGCGCCTCGGGCCCGGCCCCACGCGTCGCCTCCTCGGCCGCGGCCGCGGTCTCGGCGTGCTGCAGCGCGACAAGACCTTCGAGGGCCACCACGCGAGCCCTGGCCTCACCTGCCTCCGAGGCTCGGCCGAGGGTGGACAGGGCGCTCGCCCGGCCGCTGTGACCGGCCGGGTCCTCGGGCGCTCGCTGGACGGCGCGGTCATACGCGCTCAGCGCCTCGCGGGCTCGACCCAGCTGAAGCAGCACCGAGCCGATGCTGAGATGCGGCAGCGCGCGGTGATCAGCCAGCGCAGCCGCCTCCGTATAGCGCTCCAGGGCATCCTTGGGCTTGCCGCGCAGCAGGGCCAGGTGACCCTGCTTGAGGGCCTCCTTGTAGCGCTCGAAGACAGGGTCGCTCACGAGGACCGCCGGGCGGCCCGAACCATCAGCGCTTGGTGTACTGCGGTGCCTTGCGGGCTCTCTTGAGGCCGAACTTCTTGCGTTCCTTCATGCGCGGATCGCGCGTCAGATATCCGGACTGGCGCAGGGGCTGCCGAGCGGCGTCGGGGTCCGACTGGAGCAGCGCGCGTGCGATGGCGTGCCGGATGGCGCCGGCCTGTCCCTGATAGCCGCCGCCTTCCACCTTGACCATGGCGTTGTAGCGGCCTTCGGTGCCGGTCACGCGGAACGGCATCAGGATCTCCCCCAGGTTCACGGCATTGCCGAAATGGTCCTCGAGGGTCCGGCCGTTGACCACTACCTCACCATCCCCGGTCATCAGACGGACGCGCGCGATGCTCGTCTTTCGGCGCCCCGTGCCATAGAAGGATGCATTCGTGATCATCGAACCAACTCTCCCGTCTCGGGCAACAGCGCCGGCTGTTGCGCTTCGTGCGGGTGGTCGGCACCCGCGTAGATCTTGAGCTTGCGCAACTGCTGGACACCCAGCGTGGTGCGGGGCAGCATCCCCTTGACGGCGCGACGGATGACCTCGTCCGGGCGTCGCGCGAGGAGATCGCCCAGCGTCTCCTGGCGAAAGCCGCCGGGGTATCCGCTGTGACGAGCGTAGACCTTGGTCTCACGCTTGTCGCGCGTGACGGCGATCTTGCCTGCGTTGAGCACGATCACGTGATCGCCGGTGTCCATGTGCGTGGCGTAGCTCGGCTTGTGCTTGCCGGCCAGGACCCGGGCGATGCGCGAGGCGAGACGGCCGAGTGTCTGTCCCTCAGCGTCCACCACGAACCAGTGACGCTCGATCTCGCTGGCCCTTGGGCTATATGTCTTGGTCATCGTCATCCGTCGTGTTCCTTCTGCCCAACGCCGGCTCGAGTCGCACCCTCCGCAGGCTCAAGCCGTGCGGCGGGGCGATCGCTCCGGCGAAGGCCCGTTGTCGCGATCGCAGCGCGGTCGCAAGGTCCTCCGCGGTC
>JBBSMF010000361.1:0-2349 GCA_038233295.1 Candidatus Limnocylindrales bacterium
ATCGTCTCGGTGAGGATGGCGCCGCCCAGCAGCAGCCCCGTCTGTAGACCGATGACCGTGACCACCGGCAGCAGCGCATTGCGCAGCACGTGGCGGCCATCCACGATGCCGGAGGGCAGGCCCTTGGCATGGGCCGTGCGGACATAGTCCTCGTTGAGGACGTCGATGACGCTGGCCCGCGTGATGCGCATGACGATGGCCAGCGGGATGGTGCCCAGTGCCAGTCCGGGCAGCACGAGATGCCGCAGTGCGTCAAGGAATGCGTCGAAGTCCTGCGCGATGATCGTGTCCACGACCATGAAGTTCGTGACCCGCGGGATGATGAAGTCGATGAGGTCGATCCGGCCCGAGTCGGGCAGGATGGGGAACTGGATAGCGAAGAGCCACTTGAGCATCAGGCCAAGGAAGAAGATGGGGATGCTGATGCCGATGAGCGATATCACGGTGCCCAACTGGTCGGGCCACCGGCCGCGCCGTTTGGCGGTGTACATGCCCAGCGGGATACCCAGCGTGATGGCGAAGAACATCGCCGCCAACGCAAGCTCGATGGTGGCCGGAAAGCGCTGTAGGAAGTCGTCCACCACGTCCCGGTTGGTGATGAAGCTGCGCCCCAGGTCGCCCTGGAGCAAACCGCCCATGTAGCGCAGGTACTGATCGAAGAGCGGCAGGTCGAGCCCCAGCGACGCACGGACCAGGACCAGGTTCGCCGCGGTCGCTCGCTCGCCCAGGATGGTCTGGGCCGGATCGCCCGGCAACAGGCGGGTGAAGACGAATATCAGCAGCGTCAGCCCCAGCAGGATGGGGATGAGGAGCAGCAGCCGCCGGAGGATGAACTTCGTCACTGCGTGTCCCGAGCCAGGCTATGTGGGAGAGCCCCGGCCCGTGGCCGGGGCTCTCCCAACTGAGTCTCTGGTTCCGGGCTGACTATTCGGCCGAGAGCCAGATATCGACGAAGCTCTCTGAGCCGGTCGGGTTGGCCACGTAACCCTGGACCTGATCGGTCAGGGCGATCGCGGTGTCACCGTGGACCAGCGTCACGAAGCAGACCTCGCCGTGGACGATCTGCGCGACCTTGCTCCAGGCCGCTCCCCGCTCGGTCTCGTCGAGCGCGGCGTCGGCCTCATTGATGGCCTCCTCAAGGCCCTCCGGATCGCAGTTGAACTGCGCCGCAGGCTCTCCCTGGAGATAGCCGAAGTGGACGCCATACCAGTTGGACGGGTCGTCGAAGTCGCCCGTCCAGCCCAGGAAGTGCAGGTCGTACTCGCCGGCCTGTGCTGCCGGGATGTATTCGGTGCCCCAGACGGCGCTGCCGGACTCCACCTGGAAGCCGACGTCCTCGAGCATCGTCGTCACCGCCTGGTGCAGACCGCTCGGGTCGGGCATGTAGGGGCGGGTGACCTCGGTGGGATACCAGAAGTTGACCTTGGGCGGGTTGTCCGGACCGTAGCCGGCCTCCTCCAGCAGTGCCCTGGCGGCATCGGGATCGTAGTCATAGACCTCGACACCTTCGCCGACGCTGTCGAACCAACCGGAGGTCTGCGGCAGGAAGATGTCGGCCGGGCTGCCACCACCGCCGTAGAAGGCAGCGATGAGGCCCTCCTTGTCGATGGCGTGAGCCACCGCTTGGCGCACAGCCAGCTCCGCCAGCGGCGAATCCTCGGAGGCGGTTGGATTCACGCCCAGGTAGAGCGTGTTGTAGGACTCGCGATTGATGAGCTGATAGCCCTCGGCTCCTTCCACGGCCGAGCGGTCGCCGGGGGCGATCAGGTCGAAGCCCTGGATGGTGCCCCCCTGGAGCGCCTGGAGGCGCGCCGCCGGGTCGGCATACGGCAGGATGATCAGCCGGTCGAGGTAGGCCGGATGCTCACCGTGGTAGTCCTCGTTGCGCGTGAGGGTGACGGACTCGTTGGCCACGTAGTCCTCCAGGATGAAGGGACCGGTGCCGCCCTGCACGACATCCGTGCCGAAGGTGCCGGACGCGGGGTCATCGGCATTGGTGGACTCGAGCACGGCCGGGCTGACGATGCTGAAAGGCGTCAGCGCGATGCCGTACAGGAAGGTCGGGCTGGGCTCGCGGAGCGTGATGGTCACGGTGTACTCGTCCGTCGCCTCGACACTCTCGATGAGATTGGCCTCGCCGAAGCCGTCCATGACCGCGCCGTAGTAATAGGAGTTGGTCTGGAGCTCCGGGACGAAGTTCTGCCAGCGATCGAAGTTGATCTTGACGGCCTCCGCGTTGAAGGGAGTTCCGTCATGGAACATCACGCCCTGCTTGAGCGTGAAGACATACTCGGTGTCGCCGGGCTCGCCCGTCCAGGACTCGGCCAGGACACCCTCCAGCTCGTCCAC
>JBBSMF010000362.1:0-2334 GCA_038233295.1 Candidatus Limnocylindrales bacterium
CGGATCGTGTCGCCTAGGGCACCCAGGCCATTCTGGTAGGCCCAGTCGACCACCTGGGGGGCCGCGCCCCACTGTGCGATGGTGCCCTGCTGGCTCTGGATCTCCCGCTGCATCTCGTTCTGCTGCGCGAGGAGGCGGCTGACCTCCACGTCCAGAGCTCCCATCTGGAGCATCTGCGTCAGGTAGACGAGACCGATGAGGAAAGCGCCCACGACACCCATCAGCGCGAACAGGACCGGCGAGGGACGCCGCCCCGCCCGGGAGCGAGCGCGACGGGAGCGCCGCTCGAGCGGCGCCGCGTGCCCGCCCCTTCGCACTGGGCTGGGGAATGGCCTGCCGGCTGGCATCACCGCACGCGGCCGCGTGCCCTGGTAGACGGCCATCAGGCTGCCTCCCCGCGGCCGGGCCGATGGAGGACGTCAGGCGTGCCGGTGGATGGCTCGGCCCAGCTCCCGCCGCGCGGCCACTCGATCACCCGTGGCTCGGGCTCGACCGGATGTGATGCGCGCCGCCGGAGGTCCCGCTGGCGAGGGCCGTAGTTACGACGGCGTGAGGCTCCGTGTCCCCGGCTCACGCAGCCAGCCTCCGGGCCACGCGCAGATGGGCGCTGCGGGATCGCGGGTTGGCGTCCAGCTCAGCGTCGCTGGGACGCTGCGGCTGCGGTCCCACTGGCGCCAGACGCGCCTCGCGCCCGCAGACACAGACGGGAAAGGCCGGCGGGCAGACGCAGCCACGCCGCTCGGCGGCCACGAAACGCTTCACGATACGGTCCTCCAGCGAGTGGTAGCTGATCACGGCCAGCCGTCCGTCCGGGCGAAGGAGTGCCACTGCCGCAGAGAGCGCCACGGGCAGGGTCTCCAGCTCGCGGTTGACCGCGATACGCAGGGCCTGGAAGACGCGCGTGGCGGGATGGATGCGACGACGAGGGCCGCGTCGCGCGTTGCGGGGGGAAGGTACGGTCCTCTCCACCAGCTCGGCGAGTGCTCGGCCCGTGCGCAGCGGAGTGTGCTGGCGCTGCGCGACGACGGCGGCCGCCACCCGTCGAGCGTGCGGCTCCTCACCGTAGCGACGGAACAGGTCGGTCAGCCCTCGCTCGTCGAGATCGGCCAGCAGTTCATGAGCAGGGCTTCCCCGTGAGGTATCGAAGCGCATGTCCAGTGGCCCCTCCCCACGAAAACTGAACGATCGGCCGGCATCGGCCAGTTGGTGCGAGCTCAGGCCAAGGTCGAGGAGCACGCCGTCCACGTGTCCGAAACCCGCCTCCGGAGCGACCTCGCCGAGCTGCTCGAAGTTGGCCTGGCGCAATACCGCGCGATCGCCGAAGCGCTCCAGGCGCTGCTGGGTCCTGGCGATGGCCGCCTGGTCGGCATCGACGCCGAGCAGGCGGCCACCAGGCGTGGAGGCCTCCAGGATCCGAAGGGCGTGCCCCCCGCCGCCGACCGTCGCATCGATCTGGAAGCTGCCCGGAACGGGTGAGAGAGCCGCCATGACCTCCTCCACCATCACGGGCAGATGCCCTTCTTCCACTTCACGACCTGCCTTCGGCGAGCCCCTCCGGATCCCGGAGGCTCATCTATTCCGCTAGATGCCCAGTCCCTGCAGGTGTCCCGCAAGGACCTCGGGTGCGTCCATCTCGGCGCTGTAGGCCGACCAGCGGGCCGGGGACCACAGCTCCAGGTGATCGCGCGAACCGACCACCACCGTCTCCCCTTCCAGCGCGGCGAAATCGCGCAGGACCGCCGGGACGACCAGACGCCCCTGGCGATCGAGCTCGACCTCGAATGCCGTTCCGAAGAGGAATCGTTGGAAGGTCCGGGCTCCAGCGTCGGTGACGGGCAACCCCGCCGCGCGCTCGGCCAGTGCATCCCAGGCGGGTCGCGGGAAGATGGCCAGGCAGCCATCGATCCACTTGCTCACCAGCGCGCCGCCGGCGAGCTCCGCACGGAAGCGGACCGGGACCGCGATGCGGCCCTTCTCGTCCACCGAATGCCGGTACTCACCTGTGAACACGCTGTCGACTCGCCTCGCCTGTTTCGGTCACCAGCCTCGACCCGACTTGGGCCGCTCCGGACGGCTTCCTCACCGCTGACCCCCACTTTGCGCCACTTTGCGCCACCGGCGGCCATCTTACCCCTTCCATCGGCCGCGTCAAGCCGTGAACGTCGTGCTCTGAGAAGCTCTGGTACTTGTCGCCCATAGAGCAGAGATCACCTGCACTGGTACGTTGCCGATCCGAGTACCGCAACCCCCGACAAGAGGTCCCGTGGCCCTACATCAGCCAGCTTCCCGCCATGTCGCGCCCCAACGTCGACCGGCCTTTCCGGCGCCGTCGAA
>JBBSMF010000363.1:0-2307 GCA_038233295.1 Candidatus Limnocylindrales bacterium
ACCACCGGCGTGGTCTACTGGGAAGGATCCCAAGTGGTCACCGCCACGCGCGACGGAGTGCCGCTCGGCGGCGAGGCGTACGTGGAGCTGACGGGCTATGGCCCCGGATCGAGCAGCCAGGCGCCGTAGCGCCACGGGAGCCACGCGAAGGGAGCCCGATTGACAAGCGACGAGCGATACGGCACGACGGATCGGGACGATCCGTCCGGCGTTGACCGAGAAACGGGTCACGACGAAGGGGGCGCGGACGAGGCGGCGGCTTGGGACCTGGAAGCGGAACCGGCCGGTCGCACTCTGGCGCCCGCCGCTGATGGGCCGGCCGCAGGCGTGCGTTATGCGGAGCTCCCCCTCCGTGCCGCGGCTTTCGCGCTGGACGCAGTGCTGATCGTCGCCGCCACTGACTACACCTTCCGATCAGCCTACAGCCTTATCTTGAGCTTGATCCCTGTCCCGTCGGGCCCGGACACCCCACTCGCGCAAGGCGCCATCCTCCTCGCGCTGCTGGCACTCGTTGCCGCTCAAGCCGTGGCTATGACGTACCTCATCCGAGTCTTTCGTGCCACGCCAGGACAGATGGCCCTCGGCCTCTTCACGCTGTCCCGCCGCCATGGTCGGGCGTTGACCCCATACGGAGCGTTCGTCAGGTGGCTGCTCGTCTTTGCCCCGCTCCCGATCCTCGCGGCGGGCCCCCTGGTCATCAGCGTCGTGTCGCAGACCTTGGCGTTCAGCGGAGGACCACCCCGAGGCTGGCTGGCAGCGGCCACGACCCTGACGCAGATCGCTCCCGTCGCCTGGTTGCTGCTGCTGACCGTTTCGGTGCTCATCGACGAGCACGGCCGAGGGCTCCATGACCACCTCAGCGGAAGCGTCGTCGTACGTCGGGAGGGCCCGCCCAGCTGAGCGTCGGGTAAGGCATGAGCCACTGGCCTTGCCAGGCGAAGCGTCACATCAGGTGGATCGTCACATGCGGAAGGCGTCCGTCGAAGTGGTGGACCTGACCCGCTTCCCACGTCCTACGGTTCGGGGCGGCGGTAAGTGATGAGGTGAAGCCCGGTGAACATCGGCCGAGGGCTGGCACCGTGGGTCAGGTCGGTCAGCCACGCTCAGTATGTCTGATCGCCGTACCCGGGCATCCGGCCCGCGCCGCCGACGTTCACTTACGACCGCCCCTATCCGTAAACGGCGGACGAGAACCTCACGGCTCAAGACCCGGCGGTCGGTACGCTCGCCCAGCGAGTGCGCGTGGGTACGCCTGCCCGGCCCGGACGGTCACCGGCTGGTAAGCAGGTACAGCGCCAGTGCCGCAGCTCCCGCCACGATGGCACCGGTCAGGAAGAGATGCGCCAGCAGCGAGGTACGGTAGGTCGCCGTGTCGATCTCGCGTTCGGTCCGCAGATAGCGTTGGAGCCCCACGCCAGACAGAGCCGCGCCGAGCAGGATGAGGCCCAGCCCCAGCAGCGCTGAAAAGCCGCTGTCGGCCGAGTCGAAGGCGAACCGATCCACCAGGAACCCGAGACCGACCACCGTGAGCGCGGTGCGCTGCCAGGCCAGGAGGGTGCGCTCGTTGGCCAGATGGTCGCGGATGGCCGCCTCGGGAAGCGTTCGCCGGTCGGGCGATCGTCCGGACCCGGCGTCCTCCGCGGGCCGGTTCACCCCGCGATGAGCTCGCCGCCATCCACCCCGATGACGTTGCCGGTCAACCAGTGAGTGCCCTCACGGGAGAGGGCCGTGATCGCCCGCGACACGTCTTCCACGGTGGTCATGCGCCCAGACGGGTTCTTGGCGGTGGCATGTGCGATGAGTGCGTCACGCTCGGGGATCTGCATCAGCGCGGGCGTCTGGGTCACGCCAGCGCGGATCGCGTTCACGGTCACTCCCGCCTCCAGCCTCCCGAACTCCATGGCCAGCTGGCGACAATGTGATTCCAACGCCGTCTTGGCCGCACTGACCGCTCCGTATGAGGCGATCATCCGGGTGGAGCCCTCGCTGGTCATGGCGTATATCTTGGATCCCTGACCGAACATGCCCGCGCGCCATACGTCCTGCGCCCAATAGACCAGGCTGTGGGCCATGACGTCCAGGGTCATGTCCATGTTCTTGCGGTTGATCGCCGCGCCGGGATCCAGGGAGAGGAACGGCTTCAGGGTCCCGAATGCCAGCGAGTGCATCATCACGCGCACGTAGGGGGACCGCTCCGCCGCCCGCCGTCCCGCGAAGGCCTCCCCCAGCTGCGCCACGACCGAGGCGCGCTGCTCGTCGTCCGCGGCGTTGCCGTTGAAGAAGAGCGCCCGCCGTCCGTGCGCTTCG
>JBBSMF010000364.1:0-2303 GCA_038233295.1 Candidatus Limnocylindrales bacterium
GACATCGACCCTCGCGATGCGCTGCTCGGCCAGTCGCTGGTCTGTACCTCGCCCTCGATCAGCAGCCGCTTTCCGACCACGGAGCCCTGCCTGCGCCAGGCGCTCGGCCGGCTGGAGGGGGATGGTCGGGTGCCCGTCGTCAGCGAGGTCGATCTCTTCCTGCGCCTGTGCCCGGCCCTCACGGTGGGGGTGACCGGCACCAAGGGCAAGACCACCACGAGCTCTCTCATCGCGGCCGTGCTGTCGGCCGTTCCCCAGCCGGTCCTGCTGGGCGGCAACATCGGCACGCCGCTGGTGGAGCGGCTGCCGGAGCTGGATGCGTCCTACCGAGTCGTGCTGGAACTGTCGGAGCTCCAACTGCCGACCCTCTCGCGGGGCACGGACATCGCCGTCTATACCCACGTCACGGCAGATCATCTCGACCGCCACGGATCCATCGACGCGTACCGAGCCGTCAAGCGCCGCCTGGCCGAGCTGGTGCCAGCGCACGGGGCCCTGGTGCTCAACGGAGAGGACCCCGTTGCGGCCGGCTACGCCGCTGCGGCGCCGCCCGGCGCGGTGGTGGTGCGCTATCGCCGGCAGGCGCCGGGAGCCGGGGAGCTGGGCGTCGCTGGGGGCTGGATCACGGCGCGGGATGTGGAGCGGCTGCCCGGCTCAGGGGGCGACGGCGCCACCGTGGCGCGCGAACCCGTCGGACGACTGCTGCCCGCCGATGAGCTGAGCATCCCCGGCGAGCACAACGTGAGCAACGCCCTGGCGGCCGCGGCGGTGGGTGTGCTGCTGGGTATCCCGACCGACGGCCTGCGCGAGGCGATGGCCGCCTTTTCCGGCGTGGAGCATCGTCTGGAGCTGGTCCGTGTCGTGGACGGGGTCCGCTGGATCAACGACTCGCAGGGGACGCAGCCCGATGCCGTCATCGCGGCCCTGCGCAGCTTCCCGCGCCCGTTGGTGCTCATCTGCGGCGGGCGCTCCAAGGGGCTGCCCATGGAGGAGCTCGCGGCCGTCGCCGCGCAGCGGGCCGATGCCGCGGTCCTCATCGGAGAGAGCGGTCCGGAGCTGGCAGCCGTGCTGGAGAAGGCCGGCCTCCGACGCCTGGTATCGGCCGGGGACCTGCCCCAGGCAGTGGCCGTGGCCTATGGGATCGCCCGCTCACTGCTGGCTCACGGCACTCCCGCACCGGCCACCGTCCTGCTCAGCCCGGCGGCCACCAGCTTCGACATGTTCGAGGACTACGCGGCAAGGGGACGCGCCTTCAAGGACGCGGTGAGGCAGCTCGCCGAGGGGGACGGGGAGGGAACGCCATGACCGCTCAGCGCTCGGCTCGCCGCCTGTCCGGGAAGCGGCCGCTGATCCGGGAAGCCACGGGCCGCGATCTGGACCGAGCGGCAGCCGCACCCGCCGCCGCCCGTCGTGAGGTCCGGCCGACAGGTGCGACCCGCGTCCTGCGAGGGCCCCAACGGGAGCGCCACGAGCCGGACTACCTGGTGCTGGTCTGCGTCACGGCGCTGACCGCCATCGGGCTGCTGATGATCTATTCCAGCGGCGGTGTCGCCACTGCCCTCCGGACCGGCGGCGACCCCTTCGGTGCGGTGGCGACCCAGTTGGGCTGGTCCGCCGTAGGCCTGGCCGGCATGACCCTCCTGATGCGCGTCGATTACCGATACCTGCGCCTGGCCTCGGTGCCGTTGTACCTCTTCACCCTGGTCCTTCTCCTGCTGGTGCTCCTGCCTTCGCTCGGGCCGATCGCGCCCGTGGAGAAGTACGGCTCGACGCGTTGGCTCCAGATCGGTCCGCTGCCGACCGTCCATCCCGCGGAGATCGCCAAGCTCGCCATGGTTGTCTACCTCGCGCACTGGCTGGCGAAGCAGGGGATGCAGATCCGAAGCCTGGTCCACGGCCTGCTGCCGTTCCTGGTCGTATCGGGCCTGTGCATCGGCTTGGTCGCGCTGGAGCCGGACTTGGGCACCACGGGCGTCCTTGCGTTCTCGGCGCTGACGCTCGTCTTCGTGGCCGGCGCGCGACTCTGGCACTTGGCGCTGCTGCTGCCGGTGGGCGCCGTCGCGTTGGTCGCCTACGTCTCCACGAATGCCTACCAGCTGCTTCGTTGGACCACGTTCCTGGACCCCTGGTCCGACCCGCTGACCAGCGGCTTTCAGACCGTGCAGGGTCTCCTCTCCCTGGGCCTGGGCGGCATCCTGGGCATCGGGCTGGGCCAGAGCGCGCAGCCCGGCGCGCTGACATTGCCCAATGCGCACAACGACTTCATCTTCGCGCTCATCGGTCAGGAGCTCGGCTTGGCTGGC
>JBBSMF010000365.1:0-2275 GCA_038233295.1 Candidatus Limnocylindrales bacterium
CGGCCTTCCAGCTCCCCGTGGGCATGTCCCTGGAGGCGCGCTACAGCGACATCACCGAGATGATGGAGCAGAAGGCGGCCGGCATCCGGCTCTACGCCAGCCAGGTCACGCGGCTCTTCGAGAGCGACCAGGGCATGCTGGCTGACCTGGCCGGGTACCACGCCCGAGTGGCGCTGGCCGGTGGCGTGGAAGGCTTCGCCGAGCGTTACTGGACCGCCGTCCGGCCCTGAGGCTCCCTTTGGCGCAACGGGACCGGATCCTGGCGCTGGTGGGCCTGGCCATCTTCGCGCTGCTGGGGGCCGCCACGGCGGGCCACGCGGCGAACCACGGGCTGCCCCAGGCGTGGCTAGGGCTGGCGGCGGTGCCGGCCGGTCTGTTGCTCATCCGGCGGCCGATCCTGGTGGGGCTGGCCATCGCCGCCGGCGGGTTCTGGCTCCGCCTGGTGTTCACGGCGCTGCCGGAGACGGCGGATCAGTTGATCGTGGGGCGCGCGGCACTGGAGTCCGTGCTGTCCGGCGGCAACCCCTACGGCATCGGCTACGCGGCGTCCGAGCCGCCCGGCTCACCCTACGTCTATGGCCCGCTGGCGCTGCTGACCTCCCTGCTGCGCGCCCCGGGGGAGGCACTCGCCGCGGCGGGCACGATGGCCGTGCTGGCGCTGACACGCAGCTTCCTGACGCTGGGCATCTTCGCCGGCTTCATCTTCGTGGTGCAGCTGGGCTCGTCCGGCATCAACGACCTGCTGCCCGGCTTCCTGTTGATGGCGGGCCTGGTGGCGCTGGAGCGGCATCGCGTCGCGGGAGGGGCGTTGCTGGCGGTAGCGGCGGCCGTGAAGCCGTATTGCCTGGCCTGGTTCCCGGCGGCCATGGGCTATGGCGGCGTGGCCGCGGCCGCAGCACTGGTGGGCGTGACGGGCGTGCTCTGGAGCCCGCTCCTGGTCTGGGGGCCGGCCAGCTTCCTGCGCTCGGTGGAGATGGCCGCGGCGATCCACCCGGTGCCCGAGAACAGCCTGAACGTGCCCGCTCTGCGGATCCTGGCCATCCCGCTGGCGCTGGTCTCGCTGCTGGTGCGGCGCTGGTCGCTGATGGTGCTCTCGGGAGCGGCCATCTTCTTCGTGGTGCTCTTCCTGGACCGCTGGGCAAGCTACGGGTACTGGCTGGTGGTGCTGCCGATATTGGGCATGCTGGCTGAGCGCTGGCTCCGCGAACGTGCGCTCAGGCCGCGGTACGAGCCCCCGCCGAGCGGCGCCTGACGGTCCGCGCGCCGGCCTCGTAGATATCGCCCACCTCCGCGATCATCCGCTCCAGGCAGAACCGCTCATGGACCAGGTCGTGGCCAGCCCGAGCGAGCGTGTCCGCCAGGGGATGATCCTCCAGCAGGCGGGTGATGGCGGCGGCCAGCTCGCGCCGGTCGCGGGGCGGCACCAGCAGACCCGTGACGCCATCCTCGATCATCTCCGGGATGCCGCCCACGTTGGTGGCCACCACCGGACGCGACAGCGCCATCGCCTCCAGGATGACCAGACCCTGCGCCTCGCGGTAGGAGGGCAGCACCGCCACGTCCAGGGCCGCGGTCACGGCCGGGACATCATCGCGACGCCCGGTGAAGACGACCTTGGCACCTGGCCGCGCGCGTCGCGTGCCGACGCATCGTTCGCCGGCGCACTCGTCGCCCAGCATGCCCAGGCCGCGCGCCTGCGCTTCCAGCGCCTCCCGCCGGGAGCCCTCCCCCACGATGAGCAGCCGCGTCTCCGGGACGCGCTTCAGCACCGCCGGCCAGGCATCCAGCAGGGTGGCGTGCCCCTTCTCCGGCTCCAGGCGAGCCACCACGCCGACCAGCGGCGTGCCCGTCGGGAAGCCGTACTCCTCAGGGAGCGTGCAGCACGCCTCCTGATGGTCGTAGCGGGACAGGTCCACGCCGTTGTAGATGAGCTCGATGGGCACCGTGTCGCGTCCCTCGGCGCGCAGCTTGGTCACGATGGCGCGGCTGACCGCCACCAGGCGGTCCATGGACGGCGTGAGGGCACGCAACGACTCTTTGTCGATGTCGCTGCGGACGCGGCTGGAGTGGACCGTGCTCACGACGTACGGCCGAGGCAGCCCGCTCTCCCCCAGCGCCAGCACCGCCCGCGTGCCGATCAGGTCCGCGCGATACATGTGGAGGTGGAGCACGGCCGGGGGCCGTTCGGCGAGGAGGCGCACCACCTGGTCCCGCGCCGCGGCATCGTCCGGCTCTTCCACCACGGTGACCGGCACGTCCAGGGCACGAAAGCGGC
>JBBSMF010000366.1:0-2249 GCA_038233295.1 Candidatus Limnocylindrales bacterium
AGCCACTGCACAGCCTCAGCCGTGGGAACGTCAGAGTTGGCGTTCGTCAGCTGGGTGATCTGGCCATCCAGGGCGTACACGAGCGTGCCTTCTGCGGCCGGCGAGCCTGACGGCTCCACGCTGGCGGACGGCTCGGGTGAGGTATCCATCGACGGCTCGGGTGAGGTATCCATCGACGGCTCGGGTGAGGTATCCATCGACGGCTCGGCCGAATCGACGGGTTCCACGCTCGCGGGCGGGGCAACGGTAGCTACGGCGGTGGGGGCTGTGCTGGCACCTGGGGTGCCTTGGCAGGCGGCCGCCACCATCATCATCGAGGCCCACATCGCGAAGCCTCGCCGAGTCCGGAGACTCATCAAAGTCCATCCTCCTCTGTCAGGCGTCGTTGACCAAGTGGCTCGATCGCCCAGTTCACCGGTGGCTGGTCCGTCACGGGCGCAGCGAGCGCACGTCTCCCACGGACTGGCCAGAGGTTGCGGCATTATAGGTTGGCGCGTGCGTGGAGTGTCAAGGCACGGTGCCCGCCGGACCTCCCGGACCCTGGCCCTATCCGAACCGGCCCCATGGGGTCAGCGGTCGGAGCGCTGCCAGGACCACAGATCCCAGGCATAACGGGGCGCCCCAAGATCGATCTCCTTGCCCTCCGAGCCCGTCACTCGATCGGAGATGGCGGCGTGGGACGCGTCGTACAGGATGGGCACACTCGGCGGGTCCTGGGCCATGAGGGTCAGGGCCCGTGCATAGAGGGCGGTACGCGTCTCGGGATCGGTATCACGGCGGGCCTCGGCCAGGATGGCATCCAAAGCGGCGGAGGCGTGGCCACCGAGGTTGCTGTCCACCGGGTCGTCCGCGCTCGTGGCGCGGCTGCCCTCGAAGGCAGACATGTCGGCCGCAGGGTCGGTGCTCAACGCGCGAGCGACCAGGAGCGTCTCGAAGTCGTTGGGCCACTGCAGCTGCCGTTGCAGGACGTCGGTGGAGAGGTCCAGCTCGCGGACCTCCAGCTCGATGCCGCAGCTGCGGAGCTGGTCCGCGACGGTCTGGAGGAAGGCGAGCAGGTCGGGGCGGCCGGTGCGTATCCCCACATCGCTCGAGAGCCGGACGCCGGCACGCGTGAAGATCCCCTCGCTGTCCCGCTGCCAGCCTGCTCCCTCCAGGAGCGCCGCCACCGCCGCGGGATCGGGTTCGAGCGGAGGGGCGGCATCGCGCAGGGCCCACGACCCGAGGGATGTCTCGGCGAAGGCCAGGATGGCGGTCCAGTCGGGCACCGCCGTGGCGGCGTCCTCGCGATCCAGGCAGAGGCTGAACGCTCGTCGCGTCACCGGATCCGCATAGACCCGTCCCGGACGGACGTTGAAGACGATGGAACGGATCATCGGCTCGGGGTGTGCCGCGGCCCGGATCTCCGGATCGGCCGCCAGCGCGGCCACCTGGTCGGGTGCCACGCGCGCGACCCAGTCGACATCGCCCGCTAGTAGCGCCGTGGCGGCGACAGCCGGATCACGCATCACGACCATTCGGATGCGCTCCAGCGATGCCGGCTCGGGGACGTGCCCCCCGTGTCGCAGCAGTGCCACGGACCTGCCGGGCTCGTATGTCTCGAGCCGGAACGGACCGCCGCCGAGAGGCCGTCGAGCCACGTCCACGAGCGGCACCGCTGCCGCGAATGCGTCCATCCCCTCGGCCTCGAGCAATCCGGCCAGCTCGACCACCACTTGGAGCAGCGCGGCGGCGTGATCCTCCTCATCGATCTCCCCATCAGCGGCGGCGGATCGCTCCGCCGGTGGCGGCGCGATCCCGGCCTCGGCCAAGAGCTCCACCAGCTCGGAGGTGTGGTCAGCCAGGCGGCAACCGCTGGGCGGCGCCGCGACGAGGCAGCGCTCGGCGTTGGTCCCCTGGGTGATGCGATCGATGCTTTCTCGTAGCATCGACGCGTCAAGCCCGCTGGCAGCATCACGAACCTCCGCCGTGGCCTGACGAAGGGCATCTTCGGAAAGGACCGGCAGCGCGCCCAGCACCTGGCTGAGGAGCGGCGCCCAGGGCGCCCGCACGTCCACCTGGAGTCGAGCCGGATCGATCGCCCTTGCCTTCCTTACGTTAGCGGCCACGGACGCGCACAGGTCGCGCGCGAAAGCGCAGGCGCCAGACATCGCGAGGCGCAGAGAGAAGGCCGCGTCGGCGGCCGTGATGAGCCCCCGGGCGTGGAACGATCCGCCGGTGCGTATGGGCACCGTCCAGGTGAGGCCGTCGTC
>JBBSMF010000367.1:0-2249 GCA_038233295.1 Candidatus Limnocylindrales bacterium
CCAGACCGGGCTCCTTCACCACGACCGCGTCGTGGGGAGAGATGGGCTGATCGGCGCCACGGCCAGCCGTGCCCGCCTTCACCGCTGCCCGCAGCTGCTCATGGATCGCCTCGGGCCGCCGCCGCAGCACGGAGGCCAATGGCACGCGGCTTGCCAGCAGGTCCCAGGCGCCGATGCCGCCTCCTTCCGCCAGGTCGACCAGCAGCGTCTGCCCGGGTCCGCCCAAAAGCACCTCGTCGAGGCCATCGAGGTCGAAGTCAGCGCGCACCGTGGCCACTTCCCCGCCCTCGGCCAGATCCTCCGCGGCGATCAGCTCGGACAGCGCGGCCACGCGCAGATCGGCCAGGTAGATGCCCCCGAAGAGTCCGTGCCAGTAGACGTCGTTGGACTGTCCCCGAAGCAGATGGTCCCGGGCTCGGTCCTGCCCCTCGCCCTCCGGCATGGCGGCCACCTTGGCCGAGGCGCGCAGCATCTGCTTGTGCAGGTCGTTGATCTCCCGGTAGCGTGCCTGGAAGGCCCGCCAGGTGCCGCCTCTCAGGAACCGCGCGGAGGCATGGTCGGCTCGCCTGGCCTCGGCCAGCAACCCATGGAAGAGCAGAGCATCCTCGGGCGGCAGCGCCCACTCGGTCATCTCCACGTAGGAGGAGGCAGGCACGGCGATGCGACCCAGCGGCGGCTGCTGGTCCAGCCAGTCCGACGGTCGGACCGTGGTCAGCCAGCTCGACTCGGCCTCCAGAGCGCTGAAGAACTCCTCCACCCAGCCGGTGTCGCCCCGGCCATCGGCACCCCAGCAGTACTCGTGGGTATCCGGCCAGCCGCCGAACTTCTCGCCGTCGTCGCCCATGATCCCTAGGCGCCGCCCGTCCGGCGTCGCGTGACGTTTCAGATGCTCGATGACCTCGGGCACGGGGCGCCAGGGGATCAGATAGCGGAGACCCTGTTCCGCTCCGAAGACGGTGAGCATCCGCCCACGGTCATCCACCACGTAGGTCCCCCACATGTCCTCGTCGCGGACCGCGGCGCCGCGCAGATGGTTGTCGTCCAGCACCGTGTAGTCGTAGCCCGCCAGCGCCAGGTCGTAGGCCAGCGAAGGTTCCCAGACGCGCTCCGCGAGCCACGCGCCACGTGGCCGGACGCCGCACAGCCGCTCCACCTCGTCCGCCATCCTGGAGAGTTGCGCAAAGCGGTCCGCGTCGGGCAATGCCACCAGTATGGGCTCGTACATGCCGCCGCCCAGCAGCTCGACCTGGCCGCGGCGCACCAGGGCGGCGATGCGCCCGGGTGCCTGGGGTTGGTTGGCGGCCAGCCATTCGAGGAGCGGTCCGCTGTAGTGCGACCCGACGCGGACCGTGGGATGGCGCTCGAGTGCCCCGATCATGGGTGCGTAGGCACGCTCCCACAGCTCCTCGATGACCCAACCGAAGTTGCCCACCGGCTGGTGGTTATGGAAGACGAGTGCCAGCGAGATCCGGTCGCTCATGCCACCTCTGTGCGTGATCGCCGGTTCAGTCGGCGAGCGCCGCCAGCTCAGCCTGGCTCTCGGCCTCTTCCTGGCGAGCGGCGGGGAGGTAGAGCTGCTCGGTGTAGTCCGCCAACATGCGTGTCGTGGAGAAGCGCCACATGGTCGATGCCACCGAGCGGCGCATCTGGGCGATCCATCGCCGCGGGATGCCGCCGGCGTCGCGATCGTAGTAGGCGGGCACGACCTCCTCCTCGAGCAGCCGGTAGAGGTCCTGCGCGTCGGCCCAGTCCTGCGCCCCTTCGTCGGCTGCGCTGGTCCGGCCGCCGATGGCCCACCCGTTGTCCCCAACGAAGCCCTCGTCCCACCAGCCGTCCAGGACGGACGCGTTGACGGCGCCGTTCATGGCCGCCTTCATGCCGCTGGTGCCCGAGGCTTCCAGCGGGCGTCGGGGCGTATTCAGCCATACGTCGGCACCCTGCACCAGGTACCGCGCGATGCGGATGTCGTAGTCCTCCAGGATGTGGACCCGGCCGGCCAGTCGAGCCTGCCGGCTGCGCGCGAAGATATCCTGGATCACGCGCTGGCCGGGGCGGTCGGCGGGATGGGCCTTGCCGGCGAAGACGATCTGCACCGGCCGCAGCGGGTCGTGCAGCAGGCGAGCCAGGCGGTCCTCATCGGCGAACAGCAGCGCCGCTCGCTTGTATGTCGCGAAGCGGCGCGCGAAGCCGATGGTCATCACGTCCGGGTCGAGAGCCTCGGCCAATCGCGCCAGGGCCGCCGGTGGCTC
>JBBSMF010000368.1:0-2246 GCA_038233295.1 Candidatus Limnocylindrales bacterium
CCGCGGCCAGGATGTTCAGCGTCTCGCCGGCCAGCGCTCCACGGCCGAAGACCGCATAGGACCCGGCCAGAAGGTAGGGAAAGCCCATCGGCCGGTCACTGAAGAGCCTTCCATCGCTCAGCACCTGAGCGGCTAGGCTGTCATAGGCCACCATGTCCCGGTCGACCGGAGCGTCGATGACCAAGGCGATCCCGATGCGCAACAGCGCCACCATCGACAGCCCGACGATCACGGGCAGCGCCCGCCACCTCCCTGCCGTAGCCGGCCACCGGAGGACGCCGAGGATGAGCGCGGCGGCCGTGACGACCGCGAGCACGGACGCCAGGAGCCCGAGAGCCACCGAAGGATGCGAGACCTGGCCCAGCGATCGGTCGACGATCACGCCGACCATCACCGCCGCCTCCAGGGCGATGAGGGACATGAGCCCGATGCCGGCCCAGGTCAGGGCCGTCAGGCACCGGGCTATCAGCCCGCGCTGGAACCCCACGCCACGGTCAGGAGCTGGTCGAGCCACCACCACGCCAGGAAAGGAGGATCTGGGCCGCCACGTAGAGTCCCTGCAGAAGGGCGCTAAAAACGAGGAAGGCGAAAAGGCCGGGCGGCCAGAGCAGCAGAAGGGACGCCGCGAAGAGGAACCAGCCGTAGTCCAGCAGGTGTCGAGCGGCGTACAGCGCAAGAAGCCTGGGGCTGGGCCGCTGGCCCAAGGGCGCCTCTCGTCCGATCAACTCGGCCCGCTGCCAGGTGCTGAAGGTCTGGAGCAGGCTCAGGCTCACGACGATGCACGCAAGGAGCACCGCAGCGGCCGCGTCGGGGTCGAAGGCCCGCACCAGATACAGGCTGAGCGAGGTGTACACCGCTGCGTGCGAAACCACGTCGACCAGCTGGTCGAACCAGGCGCCGAAGGCGCTGGCCTGCCCGCGGGCACGTGCCAGCTGCCCGTCGGCGCAGTCGAGGGAGAAGGCGAGCTGCCAGATGATCACCACGGCCAGGACCGCCAGCGGGGACGCTGGTGGTGCTACGACGGCCACCACAAGGGCACCCAGCAGGTGCACCACCAGGCCAGCCACGGTCACGGCATTGGGACTCACGCTGGTGGGCATGAGCGGGAGCGCCAGCATCGCCCCCGCGGGATGGTTCACGCGGCGGATCCAGAACAGCCCCGCTGGACCCTGGTACCGCCGCCGGAACTCCCGGGCCCGAGCCAGGAAGCCGCCGGGGGTGCCGATGGAGCCGCTCACCGTCCGACTCTAGCGCCCGGTCAGCCGATGGTGTCAGCGCAGGCGTCCCTCACCGCGCCGTGCACTACCATCGCCCGCTGATGCAGCACAGCACTCTGCCGATCGCGGTCATCCTCGCCGCAGGCGTGGGCCGGCGTCTCTCACCGCTCACCGACGACCGTCCGAAGGCGCTAGTGGCTGTGGAGGGCAGCACTTTCCTGGAGCGCGCGCTGGAAGCCGTAGCGGCGGCTGGCTTCGAACGTGTCGTGATCGTCACGGGACATCGCGCCGAGATGATCGAAGCCGCCGTCAGGGATCGTGCCTGGCCGTTCGACGTTCGCTGCGTGCTGAACCCGCGCTACGCCACGGCCAACAACATCGTCTCGTTCCTGGCCGTCGAGGAGGACATCCGAGACGGTTTGTGCCTGTTGAACTCGGACATCGTCTTCGACGCCTCCATCCTGCGCGACGTGGCCTCGGCCGGTCAGGGTTGCTGGCTGGCCATCGATCTGGACGAGCCGCTCGGCGCGGAGGAGATGAAGGTCGAGCTGGACGGCCAGGGTCTCGTGCGTCGGATCAGCAAGGCCCTTCCCGCTGGAACGTGTGCCGGTGAGTACATCGGGATCGCCCGATTCGACACGGCCGGCGCGGCAGCCGTGATCCGCCATGCCCGCCAGCTGGTAGCCGACGGTCAGACGGATCTGTACTACGAAGACGCCTTCGACCGGGCCGCGGCGGAGCTGTCCATCGGCACCGTATCGGTGAAAGAGCGAGCCTGGACGGAGGTGGACGACCTGGTCGACTTCGAGCGCGCGGTGCAGGTCGCCCGTGCGCTCGGCGCACGTGGTGGTCGGTGATCGGTCCGGCACACAGGTCGGTGCGCATCCCGCGCCTCCTGCGCATCGTGCAGGGCGTGCCCGCCGCGGTCGCGTCCCTCGCAGAGCTCGTGGAGCAGCCCCGTCGCTATCTCGCGATCCATTCCGGTCCGGCTTCCGGCACTGGGTACGGGACCCGCGTGGTGAACGAGGC
>JBBSMF010000369.1:0-2237 GCA_038233295.1 Candidatus Limnocylindrales bacterium
CCTCCCTGCCCGTGGCGACGGGACTGGTGGTCATCGTGGTGGCGTTGCTGGTTCTGGTCGGCTGGATCTCCGGTGCGGAGATCCTCAGTCGATTCGTCCCCGGAAGCGGCACGGTCAAGGTCAACGCGGCGATCGCGTTCCTTCTCCTGGGCACCGCGCTCGTGCTCACCCAGGCGCGATCCGATCGTCGCTGGACCGCCCTGGCCGTCGCCGCCCTGGCCTTCGCCGCCGCAGCCGTTGCCGCGGTCACCATGGTCGAGTGGGTGTTCAACGTCGATCTGGGCATCGACCAGGCACTCATCGCTGAGGCGGCCACGGCGGCTGGGACGCCAGGTCGCATGGCGCCCACCACGGCCGCTGGCCTGGTCCTGCTGTCCGGCGCCATCCTTCTCGCTCGACTGGGTGACCCCTGGCCGCGACTGCGCCAGGGACTGAGCGCGTTGGTATTACTCGTGCCGCTGTTCTTCCTGGTGGCCAGGACGCAGGGCCTGGATTCGCCTTTCGCGGATGACCGACTGAGCATCACGCCCGTGCCCTCGGCCCTTGCCTTCCTGGCCGCGGGCATCGGTTCTCTTGCGCGTCACGCCGGTCGCACGCCTCTGGCTTTGATCGCCGCGCCGGGGGCCTTGGGCCACATGGCTCGCCGGCTCCTGGCGGCCAGCGTCCTCACGCCGCTCATCCTGGGGATAGCGGCGGCTCATGCCGAGGCGGCGGGCTGGCTGCGACCTCAGTTCGGGACGGCCTTCATCGTCGCCTCGACAGTGCTAGTGGGATCCATCGCCGTGGTCGCTGCGGCGAGCTCCAGCGCCCGTCGCGCAGCGCAGATCGAGCGCGCCAACGCTGCCCTGCGAGTGAGCGAGGAGCGCAACCGCCTCCTGCTGGCCAGCCTGCCGCAGAGCGTGTTGTTCAAGGATCACGCTGGCCACTTCGTGAGCGTCAATGTGGTCTTCGCGGCAGGCCTCGGCCTGACACCTGATGACATCGTCGGACGCACCGATCACGATCTCTATCCGGCAGGGCTCGCCGACGCCTATCGAGAGGCTGATCTGGAAGTGATGCGATCTCGCCAGCCCGTCACCTTCGAGGAGGCCCATGTGGCAGGTGGCGAGCGTCGCATCGTGGAGACCACGAAGGCGCCGGTGATCGGAGATGACGGGGAGGTCCAGGGCATCCTCTGCCTTTTCACGGATGTTACGGAACGGCGTCAGGCGGAGCAGAGCCGGGCTCTCTTGGCGTCCATCGTAGAGTCGGCGGACGACGCGATCGTGAGCGGCACGCCCGATGGCATCATCACCAGCTGGAACAGTGGAGCGGAGCGGATGTACGGGTGGACGGCGGCAGAGGCCATCGGTCAGCCAGCGGCGCTGCTGTCGTCCGGCGACGGCCCGGACCAGGTAGCTCAGCTTCTGGCCCGTGCTCGACGCGGAGAGCAGGTGGAGCATCACGAGACCGAGCACGTTCGCAAGGATGGTCGCGAGCTCGAGGTGTCGATGACCGTCTCACCGATCATGGATACCGATGGCGCTCCCAAAGGCGTCTCGATCATCACGCGGGACATCAGCCATGAGAAGCGCGCCCAGGCGAAGCTCCAGCGCGCCAAGGTGGAGCTGGAGCGCAGCAACCGCGAGCTGCAGGAGTTCGCCTCGGTCGCCTCGCACGACCTGCAGGAGCCGCTGCGCAAGATCCGTGCCTTCGGCGATCGCCTGGCACAGCGCACGGAGGGCGCGCTCGACGACGACTCCCGCGCCGATCTCGAGCGCATCCAGGGCGCCGCGGCCCGGATGCAGGCGCTCATCGACGACCTGCTGGAGTACGCCCTCGTGACGACTCGGGCACGGCCCTTCCGACCGGTCGACCTCGGCGTGGTGGCGGCCGAGGTGGTAGAAGACCTGGTGGAGCGCCTGGAACGTACGGGTGGCCGCGTGGAGGTGGGGCCGCTGCCCATCATCGAGGCGGACCCCACGCAGATGCGCCAGCTCCTTCAGAACCTCATGGGCAACGGCCTGAAGTTCCACCGCGAGGGTGTGCCACCGCTCATCAGGCTCAGCGCCGCACCCGCGCCGGGCAGCGCGGGCAGCGGAGGGAGCATCGCGCTGACGGTGAGCGACAACGGCATCGGCTTCGAGGCGCGTCACGCGGAGCGCATCTTCGCGCCCTTCGAGCGCCTGCATGGCCGGACGGCCTATGAGGGCACGGGCGTCGGCCTGGCCATCTGCCACAAGATCGTGGAGCGCCAC
>JBBSMF010000370.1:0-2215 GCA_038233295.1 Candidatus Limnocylindrales bacterium
GATGTCCTTGTGGAGGACGCCGAAGGCAAGCTCGTGCTCGAGCCGGATCCCGTCAGCGGCTACGCACCGGGCAGGTCCACCAAGATCGCATTCGAGGACGTCGAGATCCTGGCCAAGGACGAGGACGCTGACCTCTATACCCTCAAGGTCGATCTGCACCAGGCAGAGGAACTCAGCCACCTCCTGGCGTCTGCCGACGACACCATCAAGATCAGCATCGTCCTCCGACCGGACGGCGACAACCGCGTGATAGACCGGAGCAGTTACGGCGAGACCAACAACCGCATCATCGAGCAGTACAACCTGCCCGTCCCGTCCCTCATCGACTTCGACTCGTATCCGCAGCCGAGCTCCGATCCTGAGCCCTTCGTCCCGGGGCAGCCGGTGGCCAGCCCCCAGCCGACACCAGAGCCCGGCACCTCGCCCGAGCCCGGCAGCTCGCCTGACCCGGCTGCCTCGCCCTCACCGACGCCCTGAGGCAGGCATTCACCGCATCTCGACGGCGCGTCACGACGGCACGCACACCTCGCTCATCCCTACTGACGCCCCTCCCCCAGCAGGAGGGGCGTCAGTGCGTCCGCCAATGCGTCCTCGACACCTTCGCGCGTCTCATCCAGCGTTCCGTCCGTGACGATCCGGCGGGTCGCGTGCCGCTCGAGCCGCTGGATCAGGTCCACGCCCTGGGACGCCATCCGCCGCGCCGCTTCCTCCGGCGGCATGCCCCGCAGCGAGAGCCTCGAGCGCTGCTCCGGCTCACCACAGGCGACCAGCCACACCTCGTCGCAGCGCGCGGACAGGCCGCCCTCCACGAGCTTGATGGCCTCGACCACCACGACCAGGGCACCGGCCTCAGCCGCTGACTCCACGGCCGCCTCGATGCGGCGACGAACCTCCGGGTGCACGATGGCCTCCAGGTCCGCGAGTGCCGCGGGGTCCTCGAACACGATGCGTGCCAGTGCCGCGCGGTCCAGCGACCCGTCCGGCGTGAAGACGCCGTCCCCGAACCGTTGGCGTATCGCCGGTAGCGCCTGCTCGCCCGGCGCCGTGGCCCCCCGCGCCTCGGCGTCGGCGTCGATGACCGTGGCGCCCAGCTCGCCCAGGAGGGCTGCCACCGTGGACTTGCCGCAGCCGATGGGACCGGTGAGCCCGATGAGAAGCGGTCGGTCGCTCATCGCGGCGCACGTTCCTCGAGGGCCAGCCAGGCCTCCTCCGCCTGTGACAGCGCCGCGTCCACGTCGGCCAGCTCGGAGGTCACCTGCCGCAGCTCCACGTAGTTCGCACCTACCGCATCGTGCGAGAGGGACAGCTCCAGCTGGCTCTTGCGCAGTCCGAGCCGCGTAAGGTCGCCTTCTACGGCAGACAGCTGACGCCGGTAAGCATCCTTGGAGAGCGGCGCGGCACGAGGTGGCTTGCTGCTTCGGACCGGCCGGCTCCCTGCGGACCTGTCGACCACTGAGGCCGCAGGCGCCTTCGACGGTGGGTCGGCGCGAGTCGCGCGGCGGCCATCGAGTCGACGGGCCTGCAGCTCAAGCTCACGTTCGACGGTCCAACCCTCAGCCACCGCGCCTCGCCACTCGCGGTACGTGCCCTCGTAGGCCGCCGCGCGTCCGGGCTTCCCATCCTTGCCAGGTCGCACGACCCACAGCCGATGGCAGACGCTCTCCAGCAGGCGCCGATCGTGGGACACGATCAAGAGCGTCGCCGCCGAGCCGCGCAGGAAGCTCTCCAGCGCCTCGCGCGCGGGAATGTCCAAGTGGTTCGTGGGCTCGTCCAGGAGGAGGAGATTCGCGGCGGTGACGCCCAGCAGTGCCAGCTCGAGACGGGAGCGCTCACCTCCCGACAGTTCCGAGACCGGCTTGAACACGTCCTCGCCACGAAAGAGGAAGCGCGCCAGATAGGAACGCGCGGGGCCCATGTCCACGCGGGTCGCCCCAAGCATCGCGTCGAGCACCGTCGCTCCCGGGAACGCCTGGCGCCGGATCTGGGCCATATAGGCCGACTGTACGTTGGCGCCCAGTCGGGGGAACCCGTCGAGCGGGGCAAGCTCGCCCGCGATGGTCCGCAGGAGCGTCGTCTTGCCCGCTCCGTTCGGCCCCACGATGCCGATCCGATCGCCCCGGCTGGCGGCTAACCGTCCGACCTCGACGATGGGCAGCGGGTCCGGCCGATCCGCCGCCGGGCCGAAGCCGGCCAGGACGCCCTCCAGCGACACGAC
>JBBSMF010000371.1:0-2212 GCA_038233295.1 Candidatus Limnocylindrales bacterium
CGCGAAGAAGGCCAGTGGCATCAGCGGCAGGATGTCCTGCGGTGCGCGCAGCCAATCGATCTCGAAGGCCTCCGCCGGGATCCGGGCCAGGGCGCCCAGCCCGATGAGGGCCTGGTTGATGACGCCGTCCCGCGTGTCGAACATGTTGCGCCAGACGGTGGCCACGATGATGGGCGGGATGACCACGGGCAGGATGTAGAGGGCCCGCCAGAAGCGCCGGAAACGCAGCCCCGGCTGGTTGAGCAGGAGCGCCACACCGACGCCGATGATGACGTGGATGACCACGTTGGAGGCCGCCCACCACAGGTTGAAGGCGAGCATCCGCAGGAACGCGAAGTTCGGGATGTTCAGGCGGTCCTGGGCGATGCGCAGGTAGTTGTCCACGCCCACGAAGTTGGCCGGGTTGTTGGGCAGCAGGTTCCGGAACTGGAAGTCAGTGAACGAGATGTAGACCTGGAAGAGCAACGGGTAGAAGGTGATGATGGCCATCACCAGCAGCGCCGGCGCGATATAGAGATAGGCCGTCCGCGCGTCCCTGGGCAGCCGGGTGCCCCTGGGCCGCGCCAAGCCTGAGCCAGCCGATGCAGCGCTCATCCCGTTCCTCTCCTATCTCAGGGGCCGAAGTGGAGACGCCCGCGGCGCCTCCACCCGAGATGAGGTGCGGTTACTTGCCGTTGGCCTCGTTCATCGCTGCGCAGGCGTCGGCGATGGCCGTCTCGGGATCGGCTCCCGTGGCCAGCACCAGGTCCAGCGCGTTGCCGAAGTTCCCCCAGAAGTTGTTGAGCTCCACCTTCTGCGGACGCACCAGGCCGCTCTCCACGGCCGTCGCGAACTGCTCGCTGATGGGATCATCGATGGCCACCGACTCGGCAGCCGGGATGTGATAAGCGGTGTTGGCGAAGATCTCCTGGGCCTCGGGTGAGGTCAAGGCCAGCGCCACGTCGACCGCCATCTGCGGGTCTTCCGTGTTCGGATTGACCAGCCAGCCGTCGACGCCGGTCAGCGGCAGGGCGGGTCCGTCGGGTCCCTCGGGCATCGGGGCGACACCCAGGTTCGGGATGGCCTCGACATAGCCGCCGGCAGCCCAGGGGCCGTCCACCAGCATGTCGATCTCGCCCTCCTTGAAGGCGTCGGAGAGGTCTGCGAAGTCGGGATAGAAGGTGACCCCGGCTGCCTCGAGGTCAGCCAGGTACTGGTGGGCGTCCGCCACGCCGCCCTGGTCGGCGACGCAGGTGCCGGTCTCGTCCATCAGCTGACCGCCGAAGGCGCCCCACCAGCCGAAGTTGTGATACGCGCCGCCGGCGCTGCCGAACAGGCCCACGTTGTAGTCGCCGTTCTCCACGCCGGCCAGGAGCTCGTCGGTGGTGGCCGGGGGGGTTTCGACGGCGTCGGCGTTGTAGTAGAGCGCCACTGCCTTCAGGGACTCCGGTACCTGGTACAGGGTACCGTCGACCTGCGAACCCTCGACCGCGAGGTCCAGGGTGCCGGACAGGCCGTCGCCGATGTAGTCGTCCAGGGCGAGGATGGTGCCATCGCGGGAGAGCTGACCGAGGGAGTCGTTGGGGGCGATGAACAGGTCGGGACCGCCGCCGCCGGCGACCTCCAGGCCGTAGCGATCGAAGACGCCATCGAAAGGCTGCTCCACGACATCCAGGTTCAGCTCGGGATTGGCCGTGCGGACCTGCTCCAGGACCTCGTTCAGCGCGTCAAGCTCGGTGCCCGCGCCGGAGCTGTAGGTGTGCCACAGGGTCAAGTCGCCGCTCAGTGAGCCGCTGGGATCGCCGCTCGATGGGGCGTCGCTGGCGGGTGCGTCGCTGGCCGGTGCGTCGCTGGACGGCGCGTCGGAGGCCGGTGGCATGCTGGTGGTCGGGGCGCTCGCGGCGCCGCCGCTGGTGGGGGCCGGGGTGGCTGCGGAGCCGCTACAGGCGGCGATGGTGAGAGCCAGCATCATGAGGATGCTCGCCGGCTTCAAGGTTCGGATCATGGCGACTGGTATTCCTCCTCCAAAGGTGACCGACGGAGCCGGCCGTTCTGCGCTTGCTCGCCGGCGTGCCATGGCGGACGCCGAACGCGATGATGCCTCAGACGTGCGCCATCACCCCCAGACGTGGGCCCCGTTCATGGCGGCCCGACGATCTCCCTCGCCGCGCACGCATCCTACGACCCCTGTCGAGTCCGGTACCAAGCCACGTGGCAGAATCGCGGGCGATGC
>JBBSMF010000372.1:0-2198 GCA_038233295.1 Candidatus Limnocylindrales bacterium
CGCTGCGTGCGCCGGATGTGCGTCGCCAGGTCCCGGTCACCCAGGCGGAACCAGGTCTGCGCGCCGTAGCGCTCCAGCATCCCGGCCGCCGACCAGGTCTCGTCTCGGACGCCCCAGCCCATGGTGGTGTCGGCCAGCCCGCCGAGGGTGTACATGACGGTATCGAGGTCCGGCGAGACGGCCAGTCCGTGCAGCTCCAGGTCGTCGCCTGTGTTGACGACGATGGAAAGGTCCAGATCCCGCTCGACCGCGATCAACGCCAGGCCGTGCGACAGCTTTGCCCCGCCGTACCCACCGGCAAGCACGGTCACGGCACGGCGCCCCGTCGTGGCACGTTGCGACGTCATGGGGAAGACCCCAGCAGCCAGCCCAGCCCGAGGGTCACGCCATAAGCCAATGCGATGTTCTTCAGGATCTTGCCCGAGCCCGCTGCCAGGATGTAGAGGCGCAAGGGCATGCGCGTGGCCCCCGCCACTATCCCGGCGACATCGAAGAAGGGGTTGGGGATCAGCGCCAGCACGAACAGGATGGCGGCACCCCAGCGACGCATCCAGGCGGTCATGCGCTGCGTCCGGGCGTCCATGCCCAGGGCCTTTCGGCCGCTGTAGCCGGCGAGATAGCCGGTCAGTTCTCCGATGGTCTGGCCAGTGCCCGCGATGAGGCCGACCAGGAGCGGATCGGCGACGGTGGCCGCTAGGGGGGTGAGGGCGAGTCCGGGAAGTGGCAGGATCAGCGTGGCGCTGCTCAGCACGTTGATCAGGAACAGCGCCAGCAGGCCTTCCGGTGAGCTGATGATGTGCTTGACCTCCGCCACGCGCACGGGGTCCGCGGCGACCCAGGTGCCGACCGCGAAGGCCATCACCACGAGGATCGCGGTGATGATCACCGGGAACCAGCGTTTCCACGCACGCCTCGGTTCCGGTCGCGCCGCGGAAGGACTCGCGGGCGGACTCGCGGGCGAACTTTCCACGTGCCTGGTGCTGGGCCCGGACGACATCGCGCTCACCCTCGACGGGTCAGCCGAGTTCTCCGTGCACGGTCACGGTCCGCGCCCGCAGGCGAAAGCTTTCGCGCCGCTGCTGCCGAAAGATCGACTCGATCCTCTGTTCGGCATCCTCCGGCGAGTGATACCGGCGGGCCATGGCTGCGATGTCCTCCTGCGCCGCCTCGGCGTCATCGAGCAGCTCTGCTTCACCCCGCAGCGCGACATAGTCCAGCCCGTTCTCGACCGACAGGCTGTAGCGGGCGTCCCGGCGGAGATTCTCGGGCCAGCGGCGACCGTGGAGCGAATTGACCAGCACGCCGTCGTCCTCCACGAGGTACCAGACCACTGCCTGGAGGGGCGTGCCGTCCCGATTGATGGTGGCCAGGACCGCGTGGCGGCCCGGCACCTCAAGGAATCGCCGCACGCGCTGCTCCAGCACCGTCGCCATGTGGGTCCCCTCTCTACGCGCCGGCTCGCCTTGGGCCACCGGCCTTCGTTCAGTCTGCCGGTTCGCCGACCAGCCGGTAGAGCGACTCGACGCCCGAGGCGTAGTCGGTGACGTAGAGCTCTCCGTCCACGTCCTCACCCATGGCCGAGATGGCCATGTCCGTGTCCAGCATGACGCGCGCCGGCTGCTCGTCCGGGCCGCCAGAATCGATGCTGAAGATCTCCCCCGAGCAGTAGTCGCCGAAGAGGTATCGACTCTGGAGGGCCGGCGAAGCAACGCCGCGGTAGACGAAGCCGCCGGTCACCGCGCAGCGGAACCCTCCCGGCGAGGCCTCATGCCGGTAGGCGGAGATGGGCAGGCTGGTCCTGCCCCGCGGATCGCAGTTCGTGGCGGGGATGTAGCAGGCCGGTCCTTCTCGTAGCTTCCAGCCGTAGTTCCGTTCGCGCCCCACCTCCGGCCATTGCGCCCGGTTGACCTCTTCCCAGAGCGTGTGCCCCGTGTCGGCGATCCAGAGGTCACCGGTCAGGCGGTCGAAGCTCCAGCGCCACGGGTTGCGCAGGCCGCGTGCCCAGATCTCAGGCAGCGCGTCGTCACGGCCCACGTAGGGGTTGTCCTCCGGGATGCCGTAGCTGGCCGGTCCGTCGCCGTCGGGGTCGGCCGGGTCGATGCGCATCATCTTGCCGAAGAGGGAGTCCAGTCGCTGGGAAAGGTTGTCGGGGTCCCCCGGATCGTTGGTCGAGCCACCGAAGCCGCCATCGCCCATGC
>JBBSMF010000373.1:0-2172 GCA_038233295.1 Candidatus Limnocylindrales bacterium
CCAGGCCCAGATCATGCGGTGGATGTCGCTCGTCGTCTCGAACTCTCGTTCGCGCCCGTCCTCCACCCACCATGACGCGTAAGGGCCCAGAAGGTAGCCACCGGGCTCACGCACGGCCGAGCCCCTGGAGGCAGCCAGCAGCCACGGCTTCTGGAGGTGTGAGACCGATACATCTCGTCCATCGCGCACGATGTGGATGAACTGCGCCTCGGGGAAGGCACGGTCGAGGAAGGGCACCAGCAGCGAGTTGGTGGGAGTCTTCTCGCAGAAGCGCAAGCCACCATCCAGCTCCGCTCGCATGAGCCAGGCATAGACCGAGCGGTAGAACCAGCGACTGCGGCGGAAGCCCCAGAGCCGATCATAGACGTACCGGCCCGCGGCCTTGGTGGCGGGGGGCTCGTGGTGGTAGCTGATCTCCGGGATGCGTCCCACGCAGTCGCCCAGGAAGGTGGTTCCCGAGCGCGCCGCCCCCAGCAGGAAGAGCGGCCGGTCCAGATCGGGACGGAGCGATCGCGAGAGCCGCCGCGAGGTCAGCCGGACGGGCCGGCCGAGCTGCCCGTAGTAGCGCCGCTCGGCACGCCAGGTGAGCTGGGCCCAGCGCCAGAGGTTGGTCAGCCGGATGGGTGTCGGCCGCGGATCCAGGCCGCCTACCCTCGAGGGCCACGCGCCGCGCTGCTTCGGTCGGCTGTCCGGATCGGTGGTGACGGTCATGCTGGCCGATGGTATCGGACCAACCAGCCCCGGGCCGTACCCGTAGAATCGGTGGGATGTACGCCGTGATCCTGGCCGGCGGCGGCGGGACCCGCCTCTGGCCGCTGAGCCGTGCCGCCCGACCGAAGCCGTTCCTGCCCCTGACCGGCGAGGAGACGCTGCTCCAGGGCACCGTGGCGCGGCTCCGGCCGCTGATCGAGCCCGGGGACGTTCACCTCGTGGCTGATGGCCGGTATGCCGGCCTTGTTCGCCAGCAGCTGGTCGAGGTCCCAGAGGCCAACCTGGTCACCGAGCCGGTGGGTCGCAACACGGCGGCGGCAGTGGCGCTCGCCGCGCTGGCCATCGAGCGGCCCGCTGACGACGTGATGGTGGTGCTGCCCGCCGATCACCGCATCGCGGACGCGGCGGGCTTCCGAGAGGCCTTGGCAGCCGCGGCTCAGGTGGCCGCTGATGGCTCACTGGTGACGCTGGGGATCAAACCAGAGGGTCCCGAGACCGGCTACGGCTACGTCCTGGCACGCGATGAGCCTGCGGTGGTGAGCGGCATGCGCGTGTTCCTCGTGGAGCGCTTCCTGGAGAAACCCTCGGAGGCACGTGCCCGCGAGCTGCTTCAGGGTGGCCATGCCCAGTGGAATGCCGGCATCTTCGTGTGGCGTCGGGATGCGCTCCTCGACGGGCTGAAGCGCCACGCGCCTGACATCTTCGACGCGGTGCGCGCGGGGCTGGTGGACGGCGATCTGGGCAGCGCATATGCCGACGTGCGCGCGACGTCGATCGACTACGCGCTGCTGGAGCCGGCCTCCCTGGAGGGGAAAGTGGCTGTGGTGCCCATCGATGTCGGATGGAGCGACCTGGGCTCGTGGGCTGCGCTACTCGACGCGCTGACGGCGGACGCATCCGCGCAGGGGGGCTCATCGGTCGTCGGGCAGTCGGGCGAAGGTGCGGCCACCATCGACATCGACTCCACCGACCTTCTCGTCCATGCCGTCGGCGGCCGCCTGGTGGCCACGGTCGGCTTGCAGGGGATGGTGGTCATCGACACGCCCGATGCGCTGCTGGTCTGCTCCGCCGATCGCGCGCAGGACGTCAAGCGCATCGTCGACCGACTCGCCGCCGAAGGCCGGCGCGACCGGCTCTGAATCCGTGGGTATCATCGGGTTCATCCATCCGGAATAGCGCTCGCCTCGTGGGAACCTGAAGGAAACGAACGCCTCGAAGCTTCGATACGCGACTCTTCCTTGGACCACCGCATGGATCGATCCCGCCCTCGTGGCTGAGCCGTGCGGATCTGGCTCTCACCGGAGCGGCTGGAGCGAACCTCGATCTGCCTTCACCGAGCTGTCCACGACGCGCGGCGTGGACACGCGCTCGGCCAGGGCCGCGACGCGCGGGTCGCGTAGTGGCGGTCCCTCGTCCAGGACCGCGTCCACGGCTTCCGCCAGCGTCTCCGCACGCAACGGC
>JBBSMF010000374.1:0-2150 GCA_038233295.1 Candidatus Limnocylindrales bacterium
CGACGCGGCCGACCCCGCCACGACGTGGCCGAACGCGCCCGAACGCGGCCGACGCGGCCGACCCCGCCACGCCGCGGCCGAACGCGGCCGACGCGGCCGACCCCGCCACGACGGATCCGCAAAGGACGTCGCAGCGGCGCCGGCGACCAGCGGAGGGCACCGAGCCACCCATCGGTACCACGGTCCGCCTCCACGCGGGATGTCACAATCCGGGAGGACCGCGCCACCGGTCAGGGAGCCGCGTCGTGACCCCGCGGAGATGCTCGGAGCCTGGAGGATGACCCCGCGATATGCCTCGCCTGTTGCACATGGCGGACGTCCATCTGGGGGCGCGTCACGACGACCTGGGCGACGCTGCCGCGAAGCAGCGAGAACGCCAGTTCGCGGCCTTCTCGCGCGCCATCGATGCGGCCGTGCAGCGGCGCGTGGACGTGGTGCTCATCTGCGGCGACCTCTTCGACTCCAACGCGCAGCCGCGCCGCTCCGTGGAGCGAGCCGCCGGCGAGCTGGCGCGTCTGGCCGAGCGCCACATCCGTGCCGTGCTCATCCCCGGCACGCACGACTGCTACGACGCGGCCTCCATCTATCGCGCCTTCGATCTCCGCGCCATGGCTGGACTGCCGCCCGACTCTGACCTGCTGACGGTGCTGACGCCGGACCTGCCGTCGGTCTTCTTCCGCGAGCTGGAGATGCAGGTCCACGGACCCGTCTTCCCCACCAAGACGGCGCCCCGCAGCCCGCTCGACGGCCTGAGGGTCGGCTCTGCCGCCGATGCGCCGGGACCGGCGGCCTACCAGGTGGGCATGATCCACGGATCGCTCCGGGTCGAGGGCAAGGTGACCTCGGACGACGTGCTGTTCACGACCGATGAGATCGCCGCCAGCGGCCTGCATTATCTGGCCCTGGGTCACTGGCACTCCTCTCTCCAGGGCAGGGCCGGGGGAACGGTGTGGGCCTACCCCGGAGCCCCCGAACCGGTGGCCCTGGACCAGGATGGGGCGGGCAACGTGCTCTTGGTGGCCATCGAGGGTCCGACCGCTGCGCCTGTCGTCAGGGTCGAGTCGGTGGCTGTCGGGCGCACGCGCTTCCAGCACCTCGATGTCGATGTCTCCTCCATCACATCGCAGGACGAGCTTTGCCGGCGACTGCGGGATCTGGCGCATCCGGACCTGGTCCTGGACGTGCGGCTGCTGGGTGTCGCGCCGGACAGCCTGGACCTGGACACCGATGAGGTCGGGCGTCAGGTGCGCGAGGGCTTCTTCCGCTTCCGCCTTCGTGACACCTCCATCGCCGCGCTGCCGGAAGGACCGCTTCCCCCGCCGGACACCATCGCCGGGGTACTGACGCGCGACCTCCGCACGCGTATCGCGGCGGCGGAGACTGCCGGCACGGAGGATGTCGCTGCCGAGACGCGTGAGGCGCTGCACCTCCTGCGGGTGCTGCTCGATGAACCAAAGCGCGTGACCCTGGTCTGATGCGCATCACCTCCCTGCGACTCTCCGACGTCAAGCGCCACCGATCGCTGGCCTTGGAGCTGGCGTCCGGCCTGACCGTCATCCGAGGCCCTAACGAGGCAGGCAAGAGCTCCATCCAGCGTGCCCTCGAGATGGTCCTCTTCCGCCGCCCGACCTCCGCCGCCCAGGAGCTGGACGGCGTCCGTCCCTGGTCCGATGCCGAGGCCGTGCCGACCATCGAGATCGACTTCGAGGCTGAGGGCGTGACTGGCCGCCTGTCCAAGGCCTTTGCCGGCGCTCGGGGGACGGCCCGGCTGGAGATCGACGGCACCGTGGAGACGGATCCGGCGGCGGTCGAGCGGCGCATGGCAGACCTGACCGGACTGCCATCGGAGAAGTTCTTTCGCTCCACGGCCAGCATCCGCCACCAGGAATTGGCTGATCTGGACCGCGACGAAGGTGCGCTCCGCGACCGGCTCCACCAGTCGATGAGCGGCGCTGATCGTGGCACCTGGGCGGCGCGCCGCAAGCTCAAGGACGCGATCGCCCGCTATCGGACGGAGGGACACAAGAATCCCGGCCTGCTCAAGCAGGCGCGCGCGGAGGTCGATCGCCTCACGACGGAGTCGCTCGCTGGCGAGGCGGGCCTGACGGCGCTGGGTCGCGATCGATCGGCCCTGGCCGACGCTCGGGCCA
>JBBSMF010000375.1:0-2145 GCA_038233295.1 Candidatus Limnocylindrales bacterium
CGAGACGGCGAAGGCGAGGCTGGAACGGGTGGCAGCCTCCCAGGCCGGATGCGCGTGCCCGTGCGCTCGCTCATCGCGGATGGCGCGCAGCAGGAAGAGCGTGGCCTCCGACACGGTCCGTGCGTGGAGCCAGCCGGAGGGGTTCCAGCCACCACCCCAGCCGCTATCGGCGCGCCACTCCCCCCAAAAGGTGCCCGACGGGGAAAGCCCGCCCGAGACGATCGTGTCCAGCACCGCGATACCGGCCGCCGTGGCAATCTCGTCAGCGCGCAGCCGGCCGAAACGCAGGAGTGCGGCTGCCCAGGGTGTGCCGCTGACCCAAGCGACGTGCATGTTGTCGCGGTCGACGCTGCCGCATCGGCCGTCCCCCGCCTCACGATCGAAGCCAGCGGTCTCGGCCAGGATGGCGAGGGAGCCGTTGGCGCTTTCCATTCGTCGGAAGTGCCAGCGAAGCAGGCCGTGCGCCGCCAGGTCCGCGGCTCGTTCCGGGGATGTCCAGGGTGCCAGGGGCGCCGTAAGCCGGCGATATCGGTAGAGGGCGCGCAGGAACGGGTCGTAGGCATGCGGGTCGGGAGCGCCGAGGTAGAGCTGATAGGCCACTCGTACCGGCCGACCGGGCTCCCACCGGGCGTAGGTGAGGACCGGGGGCTGCGGCTCCGGCGATCCGGTGTAGCGCACCGGCTCCTCACGGTAGGGCATGTCCAGCCAGATGGACGCGTCCTCACCTCGGCCGGCCAGGCCCAGGCCGCTCAGCCCCAGCGGACCGACCTCTTCCGCAGCCAGGCCGATGCAGGCGGTGGCACCCCAGGCGAAGACGGCGCCGACCGACGCCCGATCGGCGCGGAACGACCAACGATCCGAGACCAGCCCGGCACCGCTGCCGTCGGCCCCGGGATCGTGGCGCGGGAATGGACGCGGGCAGCCGGCCGGCCGGTTCTCCCGGTAGAACGCGCCGGGGATCAGCCAGGCGGGTGCAGGCGCGTTCGGGATCCGGAAGGGCAGGCGCAGACCTGCTTCGACCGGCTCGTCGCCCGTCCAGGTCACTTCCAGGGCCACTTCCAGGAAGCGGCAGCCCCCGTTACGGGGCGTCCAACGCGCCTTGATCGCCCAACCGTGGGATGCACCCTCCAGCAGCAGCTCATCAGCCTCCATCCGCCACGCCGCGATGGGCACTTCCAGCGGGTCCTGATCGGGACGCATGATCCGGGCCAGACACGGGCTTTCCAGGGCGGTGACATCACTGGCCGAGGGGCAGAGCTCCAGGAGATGCCCGCCCTCCCGGCGCGTGAGGCGGGGCGGCCAGCCGGCGCCGGCAGATCCGCGGCTCACAGGTGCAGGCTGTCCCGATGGGCGCGGTCTGGCCACGGAGCGGTCAGGCCGGCTCTTCCAGCAGGTCCGTCTCGGTCACCGCGGCCGCCGGGTCGCGCGGCACGCGGATGGTGCGGATATCGAAAGGATCGAAGTCGGTCTCGATGATGCGCTCCCAGTTCGGAAAGCGGATGGTCGCGGCGGCGTGCCGCCCATGCGCCTCGTGGGCGCGGACGATGAGATCCTCGCCGTCCTCGGCTCGCTTCACGACGCTCACCACCACGCCGGCCGGTTCCACATCCACGAAAGCCGTGCTGGCCGGCAGCGGGCCGTCGTGGAACGTCTCGAGGAGCGTCACGGGAGGCTGCCCCAGCTCCGCCGCGCGGCGAGGTATGGCCGCCTCGCGCCAGTCGCCGGCATGCGCGAACAGGGCATAGCGGAAGCGCTGACGGCCCTGGTCCTGGAACGGGTACGGACCGTCCGGGTCGGGCGCGTACGGCTCGTGATGCGCATAGATGGGGCTGCGCAGGACGGTCAGGCCGATCTCCGAGCCCAGCACGTCGTAGCCGTACTTCGCATCGTTCACCAGGGCCAGACCGGCTTCACCGCCAGCGGGATGGCGGCCGCTCAGGTCGATCCAGCTTTGGCCAGGATCCTCTGCACCGTCGGCCGGCCGGACCACGTGGCCGTAGGGGATCTCGTACGTGGCCCTCGGCTCCTGGAGCTCCGTGGGGAAGCGCAGCTTGAGCATGGTGCACCGTTCGTGCCAGGCCACGGCGACCTCGACGCTCAGCCAGGGAAGGTCGGCATACAGGGTCAGGTCCTGGCTGATGCGCG
>JBBSMF010000376.1:0-2130 GCA_038233295.1 Candidatus Limnocylindrales bacterium
CCTTGAAGGAGCCGCATGACACGGATCGGCTACGCACTCTCCAGCGAAGAGCACACCCCCAACGACCTCGTCCGCAATGCGGTCATGGCCGAGGAGGCGGGCTTCGAGTTCGCCATGATCTCCGATCACTTCCATCCGTGGGTCGACGCCCAGGGCCATAGCCCCTTCGTCTGGAGCGTCATCGGTGGCATCGCCCAGGCCACCAGTCGCCTTCGGCTAGGCACGGGCGTGACCTGCCCCACCATCCGCATCCACCCCGCCATCATCGCGCAGGCGGCCGCAACGTCAGCAGCCATGATGCCCGGCCGCTTCATGCTGGGCTTGGGCACCGGCGAGAACCTCAACGAGCACGTCCTGGGTGACAAGTGGCCCGCCTACGATGTCCGAGCGGAGATGTTCGAGGAAGCCATCGAGGTGATCCGGCTCCTCTGGCAGGGCGGCGAGCAGAGCCACTACGGCACGTACTACGAGGTGGAGAACGCGCGCCTCTACACCCTCCCCGACGAGCCACCGCCCATCCTCATCGCGGCGGGAGGCCCCAAGTCGGCGGGACTCGCCGGTCAGCTGGGCGACGGCTTGGTGGCCATATCGCGCGATAGCGAGGTCCTGGAAGCCTTCGACGGCGGAGGCGGCACGGGCAAGCCGCGCTACGCTCAGGTCACGGTGTGCTGGGCTGCCGACGAAGCGGATGCACGGCGAGCGGCGGTCCGCATCTGGCCCAACTCGGCCATCACCGGTGAGCTCTCACAGGAGCTGCCCACGCCGGCGCACTTCGAGCAGGCGGCGAAGATGGTGACAGAGGACATGGTGGCGGAGAGCGTGGTGTGTGGTCCCGATCCGCAGCGCCACCTGGAGGCGATCAGGGAATATGTCGACGCCGGCTTCGACCACGTCTACATCCACCAGGTCGGGCCCGATCAGGCAGGCTTCGTCGACTTCTACCGGCGAGAGATCCTGCCGGCTGTGGGCTAGGTCATGGACGGTCGCCGGCACCCTCGGTCCAGGCGAACGTCACCAGTACGGCTGACTGGGCGTCGGCCCGCAGGCTCCAGGGTAGCCCGGCCTCGATGCTGGCCAGCGCAGCCGTCTCCAGCACGACTTCAGCACCAGCGGCTCGGAGGGTCGCGCGTCCCTCCAGCATCTGGATGCTCACGGGACCCTCGCCATGCTGCTCATGTATCTCGGCCGACTCTCGCAGGCTCGCCAGCAGCAGTCTGATGCCGGCCGACTTGACCAACGTTCGCGCGTTGCGGTCGCCCGCGGTCCAAGCTGGCTCCTGCCGCAGAGTGGCTATCTCCTGACCAAGATCGAAGGCCATCAGGCTCTCCGTGAGAGGGCGTGCCCCTCGCTCATCCGAGCCGTGCGTCCAGTCCGTCTGCTCCGGCAGCATGTGGTTCCTCCTAGCCCTCGAGTGCGTAACCCACGTTGTGGTAGGTCCTGATCGGTCCTGATCGGCTGGTCGCTCCCAGTTTGCGGCGGAGTCGCGAAACGCATATCCGCAGCACCTGGAGATCGTCCTGGTAGCCCGGCCCCCAGCACTGACGCAGGAGCTCCGTGGCGATGACCACGCGCCCGGAGTTGCGCGCCAGGTGTGAAAGGACGCGCCATTCCGAACGCGCCAAGGGCACCACGATGCCATCGCGCCGGCACATCCGTCGCTCGAAGTCGAGCTCCAGCCCGCCCACGTGCAGGGGGGTGGAGGTGGCCGTTCGCCCACGCCGCCGGCGCAGCACGGCCCGGATGCGGGCGGAAAGCTCATCCATGCTGCACGGCTTCGGCAGGTAATCGTCGGCGCCCGCTTCCAGTGCACGGACCGGCGCGCCCGCATCATCCCTGGCAGAGACGACGACGACGGGCGCGTCACAGGCGGCCCGCAGGGCGCTCAACGTACCGAGGCCGCCGATCCCCGGCAGCTCCATCTCCAGGATGATGGCATCGGGAGGTCGTTGCTTGGTCAGGCGCACGGCCTCCACGCTGCCTCCGGCGGTCACCACCCGGAAACCTTCCTGAGCGAGCATCGAGCCAAGTGTCTCGCGCGCGGTCGGCGAGCTGTCCACGACCATGACGGTGGGGTGCACCACGCCGGGGGCGCCATCGATCAGGTGTTCCTCCTGCGTAGCGACGGCTATC
>JBBSMF010000377.1:0-2124 GCA_038233295.1 Candidatus Limnocylindrales bacterium
CACGTTCAAAGCGATGCCGTGGTAGCTCACGCCTCGTTCGACCCGCAGCCCCAGTGCTCCGAGCTTTCGAGGCCGCCCCCGGTCGATGGCGCACCAGCAACCCGGGTATCCCTCCCGCCGTGTCGCATCGACGCCATAGGACATGGCCGTGTCGACCATGGCCAGCTCCAGGGCCCGCACGAACGGCCGAAGGAGCAAACCGCGGTCAGCCAGGCGGATGATGGGGTAAGCGACCAGTTGGCCGGGCCCGTGATATGTGACCTCTCCGCCGCGCTCCGCACGGATCAGCTCGATGCCACGCTCGGCGAGCAGCGCCTCGCTGGCTCGGACGTGCGCGGTATCCGCGTTCCGGCCCAGGGTCAGCACCGGCTCGTGCTCGACCAGCAGCAGCTGATCGGGTATGCGCCCCGCTGCGCGAGCGGCGACCAGAGCGTGCTGTCGTTCCCAGGCGATGCGATACCTGGCTCGACCCAGCCACTCGCAGTGGAGCTCCATGCTGGTCACCATAGCAGCGGCCCGCGTGCCCGGATGGGGAGTGGGCCGCGCCGTGCCTCTAGGGCCTGGGCCGCGCCGTGCCTTGGAACCTCCGGTGAGCGAACCGACCCTCGGGCGGCAGCGTGGCGTCTGCCAAGGTCGCCGCGCGCTGCTTCGGCGGTCGACCGGCACATGGGGCGAGCCATCTACCCGCCGCCGGGCGCCTCACGGGCCTCATGTGGCCTGCTGGGACATCCCGGGGGTCCGTTCGCACCTGTGGCGTTCCAGCGGCCTCCTCTCAGGTCTGCTCCACGAGCGGCTTGACCTCGCCGATGAGTCGCTCCAGTGTTTCGCTGTCGTAGGGAGCCGGGATCTCCGCGATGACGGTGTCGAAGCCCAGCTCACGGGCGGCACCGATCCGCTCGGCGACCTGTTCCGGCGTGCCGGGCCAGAAGGTGTCGTCCTTCTCGACATTCGCCATGGGCGTCAGGTTCCGCTCCATGAGGTCGCGCCACACGCGCCGCGCCTCCGATTCGCTATCACGGAGGATCGGTTTGCAGCCGAGCGTCCGTTCGATCTCGCGTGGATCGCGGCCGACCTCGGCACAGTGCCGCTCCAGGACCTCCACCTTCCGTCGCAGCACGTCCACGGATCCCATCGCATTCCACATGTCGGCGTACCGGGCGACCGTCCGGAGGGTCTTCCGTTCGCCCGACCCGCCGATCATCAGGGGCAGGTGTGACTGGAGTGGCAGCGGCTCCTGGCGCAGGTCGCGAAAGGCGTACCGTCCGTCGGCGGGAGACGTCGCGGCGTCACCATCCAGCACCGTGCGCACTGCCGCCACCGCTTCATCGAGCCGATCCAGACGCTCGCCGAAGCCCGATCCGAAGTCGATGCCGTGGCGTGTGTGCTCGTACTCGAACCAGGCGCCGCCGAGGCCCAGGATGGCGCGGCCGCCGCTTATGTGGTCGAGCGTCGTAACCGACTTCGCCACCAGCCCGGGATTGCGGAACGTGTTGGCGCCCACGAGCAGGCCGAGTCGTGCCCGACTGGTCACCTTGGCCCAGGCGGCCAGCGTGAGCCAACCCTCGAAGATCGGTTGCTGCGGCTCGCCGAAGATGGCGTGGAGGTGGTCCCAGCTCCAGAGGTGGTCATAGCCGAGCTCGTCCACGCGGCGGGCCACCTGTTCGAATTCCGGCCAGTCGGTTCCCTGGCTCCAGGGCAGGATGCCAAGGCGCAGCTCCGTCACCAGCGCACCCGCGCCTTCTGGTCAACCATCGGGGTCATGGTAGCAACTGCCGCAGCGCGAAGATGACGTTGGCCGGCCTCTCGGCCAGGCGGCGCATGTACCACGCGTACCACGACTCGCCGTAGGCCACCAGACTGTACGCAGGGTGGCCCGCGGCAGCGAGGCGGACCAGCTCGTTGCGTCGGATCCCGTACAGCATGTGCACCTCCAGCGCGCTGCGGTGCACCCCAGCGGCCTCGGCCATGGCCGTGATGCGCTCGATGAGGTCACTGTCATGGGTGCCCAGAGCGAGACGCGCCCTGCCGTCGCGTGCCGCCTCCGCCAGTGAGGTCGCCAGAGTCTGGTAGTTGCCGTCGACCGCGGCCTTCGAGCGATACGCGGTGGCCGTCGGCTCGTCATAG
>JBBSMF010000378.1:0-2121 GCA_038233295.1 Candidatus Limnocylindrales bacterium
ACCGCCCGGGCCGCAGGCCGACATCCCGGGCACTCTCCCGGGAACCAGCAGAGAGGAGGAGCCGTGGCTCCCGCCAGCCTCGAGGATCAGGGGTACGCTCAGCCGAAGCGACCCTCCCGCCAACGCCCGTCCCTCCGGACCGCAGGAGAGACGGGTTTCTTTCTTTTCCGCGCCGCGGTCATCGTCGCGTTCATCGCCTGGTTCTACCTGGGCGTCCTTTCGGGCGCGATCAGCCAGCGAGCTCCCAGCGGCCATCGACTCCCACGGCTCCGGGGTGTGCGCACGTTGACGTTCGCCATGCTGATCATCGCTCTTACGACGGCCGGCACGGTCACCGTTGCCCGCGAGCGGGCGGATGATGCGGGAACGCGGCCGAAGGTCGTGGTCGTGGTCGGGCCCGTCGGTCCCCGCACGCCTGAATACGAGGCGCGCGGACGAAGCCTCGCGGCACATGCACGCAGGCTCGGTGCACGCGTGACCGCCATCTATCCACCGCGTGCCACGTGGAGTCGCGTCGCCCAGGCCGCCAAGGGCGCCAACTTGTTCGTCTACATGGGTCACGGAAACGGCTGGCCGAGCCCATACCCTCCGTTCCAGACGGCAACCAAGAACGGGCTCGGGTTGGATCCATACAAGGGGGCGCCGAGCGGAGCCCACCGCTACTACGGCGAGCGCTACGTGGACACCCTTCGGCTGGCCAAGGGCGCCGTGGTGCTCCTGGTTGGACTGTGCTACTCCTCGGGCAACGCCGAGCCCGGCATGGTCATACCCTCGCGCAACGTCGCACAGGAGCGCGTCGACAACTACGGGGCCGGCTTCCTGCGCGCCGGTGCTCGGGCCGTCTTCGCGGACGGGTTCTCAGACTCCTCGTACCTCCTGGACGACCTATTCCGGTCGGACCGATCGATGCGGAGCATCTTCTGGTCGAGCTGGCGGGCCACTGGCGTGGACGACTCGACCTTCCGCTCCAAGCGGGTCCGCGGCATGACGGGGATCGTGGACCCGCAGCTTGATGGTGACTACTACCACTCCTTCGTTGGCGATGCGGACTTCCGCGCTTCCGAGTGGCGCGGCGAGGCCAAGCCGGACGCTGAGCGACCTCCGCGTGACGAGGAAGTCCCGCGCGACGGGCCACGCGACGGTCCGGTCGATGGGCCGCGCGAGGACGAGAGACCGGGTGACGCTCCGGCCGAGCCGGCGGCGGATCGGCGGCGCACCACTGGCCACCTGCATCTGCGCAACGGCCCCGGACCGAGCGAGCGCATCCTTGGCTATGTCATGCGCGGCACCAAGGTCCTGGTGCTCGAGACGCGAGAGCAGAACGGGCCACCCCACTGGCTCCGGGTCCGCCTCCCGAGCGGAAGCGAGGGCTGGGTCTGGGGCCAGTGGGTGGGCGGGCGCTAGGGGCGTCACAGGAACGGGTTCTGGATGGCTACCCCGCTGAACGTTCGTCCATAGGGCATCCCAGAACGCGAGCGTGTGGCGCTGCTCGAGCTCAGATGCGGAGAGGATGTCGATCGGCGTCACCTGATGGGTGGGCCAGGCCATGTAGCGCTCGACGATCATGTGGTCAGGGCAGCGGCCCAGGAGTGCCTTGGACCATTCCGACACCGCTCGGGAGGTAGATCCATCCCTCGATAGCCGCCTCGTTCCGATGTTGGTCGGGGATGGCTTCAGTGTCTCCGAGGAGGTAGGCGCGAGCCACCATCGATGAGACGAGGGCGTCCAGGCGATCACTCGACCTGGCCAGACCGTCGCTGAAGCCTCCGAGGTCCAGAAGGACGAGCTGCTGGAGCCCGGCCAGGATGCTGGACCGCTCCGCCGTGTGCTCGGGCCGCTTGTAGCCGCGAGACGATAGGCCCCAGCGCTTGAGCGCCGCGGCGGGGTACACCTCAAGCAGCCCGTTGGAGCCGTCCCGGGCGTGATCGTCGGGCCGCAGGAGCGAGGCAAGCCTGGCGGCCCGGAAGGCCACAACGCCGATCCTGTCCGACGACACCGAGAGCGGCCAGAGGCCGGTCTGCCGCTGGACGTGGAGGTCGGTCGCTCGGAAGCGCAGGTCCAGCGACGAGGCCGTTGGCCAGGCGCCCCCAGCCGAGTGCGTCGTCACTGCGTGGACGAACG
>JBBSMF010000379.1:0-2088 GCA_038233295.1 Candidatus Limnocylindrales bacterium
CGACTCGGTATCAGAGACGCAGCACGCATCGGAACGATGGATCACGCAGGCCTCCGAGAGCTGATCGCCGGTGGCGTGCTGGGCGGCCTGGACCGCTCGGAGCGCGCGACCGTCGATGGCCACCTCCCCGCCTGTGCTGACTGCCAGGGCCTGGAGGGGCAGCTCTCGGGCGTGGTCACGGAGCTGGCGCTCTGCGTTCAGCTGCGAACCGCGCCAGCGGCCCTGCGCGCCCGGATCCTGGGCACGTTGCCCGTTGCGGATGGCGTGGCAGCGGAGTGGCTCGGCCCGCGCGCGGTCCTACACCGGGGACCGGGTGCTGCCACTCATCGGGCGCGACCTCGGTTCGACTGGGCACCGGCGGTCAGATGGGCGCCGACGGCACTGTCCTTAGTGCTGGCTGCGGCCCTGCTCGCGGTGGGCACGGACTGGCTGACGCTCCGCACGGAGCTGGATCAGACGCGCGATCTCCTGACGGCCGCTACGGCGGAGCTGGGCACGCAGGCCGCGGCCATACAGCTGGTGGCCGATCCCGCGCACCTCAGCGCCTGGCTGGAGCCCAGTGGTCCCGGGTTCGAACGATCCGTGCTGGTGGTCTATCTGCCCGGTTCCGAGCAGGCCTACCTGGTGGCCTCAGGGCTGCCATTCACGCCGCAGGGACGCGTCTACCAGTTCTGGCAAGCCGACGAAGCAGGCGTCCATCCGGGACGTACCTTCGCGGTGAACGACGCCGACGTCGTGCTCATCCCCATCAACCGCGACCTCTCGCGCGCGCAGGCCGTGATGCTCACGCTCGAAACGGAGGGTGGCTCCCGCGGCGAGCCCGGTGCTGACGTGGTGTTCGGGGAGCTGCCGCCCAGCTGACCGGGACGTCGATGGTCAGCCGGGGCGTCCGAAGGCCACGGCCGCGGCGATCACGGCCACCACGGCCAGCACGCCCGCCGCGCGCAATAGCTGGTCGCCTCCAGCGCGTGTGGTCTGGGCTGGCTCGGAAGTCGGTCCGGCCGGACCAAGCGGCGTGGAGGCGGAGGTCGGAGGCGCGCCCGGTCGCTGCCAGAAGCTGGACAGGGTCGCGCCGCGCGGCACGAGGATGAAGCCCAGCCAGGCGCCTGCGAGGAGCCCACCGATATGGGCCGCGTTGTCGATGTTGGGGATGGAGAAGCCCAGGAACAGGTTGATCACGATGAGCATGCCGATCTGGCCGGTGAGGTTGCGCGCGCCGCGGGTGAGCGCTGGACGGTGCACCCGGTCGCTCACGAGCAACATCCCGAAGAGGCCGAAGACAGCGCCACTGGCGCCCACCGACACAGGATTGGGCGAGAAGACGAAGCTGGCCGCTGATCCGGCCGCCGCGGTGAGGACGTAGATGAGGGCGAAGCGCGGCGATCCGTACAGACCCTCCACCAATGGCCCGACGATGTACAGCGCGTACATGTTGAAGCCAAGATGGATGATCCCGCCGTGGACCAGCGTCACCGTGGCCAACCGCCACAGCTCGCCGTCCGCGACCAGCGGCTTGATGAGGCCCAGCATCCTGATCCATGGGTCGCCACCGCCAGCGCCGTACGGGAGCTGGGCGAGACCTATGCCGACCGTCACGGCCAGGATGGCCCAGGTGACCATCGGCCTGGGCAGGACGCCGGTGCGCGAGCGGTCGAAGTAGCGTTCCGAGCTGCGGCCCTCGCCCATCTCCTTGGACAGCCAGCCGAGCCGCGAGGCGATCTCCGGCCGTTCATCGGCGGGCGCCCGACGCTCTGCCTCGCGGTAGGCGCGGGCCGCTGCCGCGACGTTGCCCTCCCGCACGCGGGCAGCTGCCAGCGCCTTCCAGGCCCGCCACGTGTTGCTGGTCTCCGGGGCCTGGGTAGCGGCCATCCAGCTCTGTAGCGCGCCAGCCTCGTCATCGAGACGATATCTGGCCTCCGCCGACCCGAGCAGTGCCGCGACGTGGACCTCTGGATCAGCGTTGCCCACGAGTCGGGCGTAGGCGGCCGCGGCCTGCTCGTACTCGGAAGACATGGCCAAGTCCCAGGCCTGGCCCAGCAATGAGACGGCCGCGGGGCGGCTCAGCGGGCCGGAGACGTTGGGGTCGCC
>JBBSMF010000380.1:0-2076 GCA_038233295.1 Candidatus Limnocylindrales bacterium
CCACATACCATCACCCCAGGTGATGAGCGGTGGAAACTGCCGCCCGTGCGCCACATACCATCACCCCAGGTGATGAGCGGTGGAAACTGCCGCCGCGGAATCACTGCGTCCCGGTTTCGAGGCGCATCGGTCTGCGGCGGCGAGCTTGGCACGTGTAGGGCGCTGGCGTCGTCGTGAGATAATCCGCGCTGGCGTGATGTGCCGGGTCGGCTCGAACGGGCGACGACCCCGCGGCCAGACGACCGGCACGTCGGCCCAGAGAGACCAGAGGTTCCCAACACCGTGAGCGTCGATACATCCACCTGGGCCACCAAGAAGGGTCTGGCCCAGATGCTCAAGGGCGGCGTCATCATGGACGTCGTCACGCCCGACCAGGCACGCATCGCCGAGGACGCCGGTGCCGTCGCCGTGATGGCCCTGGAGCGCGTGCCCTCGGACATCCGCGCCACGGGCGGCGTCGCGCGGATGAGCGATCCCACCATGATCGAGGGCATCATGGCCGCGGTCAGCATCCCGGTCATGGCCAAGGCACGCATCGGCCACTTCGTGGAGGCCCAGGTCCTGGAGGCCCTCGGCGTCGACTACATCGACGAGTCCGAGGTCCTCACCCCGGCCGACGAGGTCAACCATATCGACAAGCACGGCTTCAAGGTGCCCTTCGTGTGTGGCTGCCGGAACCTGGCCGAGGCTCTCCGTCGCATCGCCGAAGGCGCTGCCATGATGCGCACCAAGGGCGAGGCGGGCACAGGCAACATCGTGGAGGCCGTGCGCCAGCTGCGTGACGTCAACGCGGCCCTGCGTCGCCTCCAGACCATGCGCGAGGACGAGCTTTTCGTGGCGGCCAAGGAACTCCAGGCGCCGCTCGAGCTCGTGCGCGGCGTGGCCGGCACCGGCCGCCTGCCGGTGGTCAACTTCGTGGCGGGCGGCATCTCCACGCCCTCGGACGCGGCCCTGGTCATGCAGCTGGGCGCGGAGGGCGTGTTCGTGGGCTCGGGCATCTTCAAGAGCGAGGACCCTGCGCGCATGGCCAACGCCATCGTCCAGGCGACCACGCACTTCGACGACGCCGGCATCATCGCCGACGTCTCCAAGGGTCTTGGTGCCCCGATGCGCGGCATCGAGATGGCGACCATCCCGGAGTCGGAGCGGCTGGCGGTCCGCGGCTGGTAGGCGGCAGGCCACGGTGGGGTAGCCGATGAAGATCGGCGTCCTGGCGCTTCAAGGCGCCTTTCGCGAACACCTCGATGTCCTGGAGGCGCTCGGCGTTGACGCTGTTCCCGTGCGCCTGCCGGCCGACCTCGAGGGGATCAGCGGGCTGGTGCTGCCCGGCGGCGAGAGCACCACCATGCGCAAGCTCATCGATCGCTGGGGTCTGCGCGAGCCGATCCTGGACCTGGCCCGACAGGGCGCACCGCTCTTCGGGACCTGTGCCGGCATGATCCTGCTGGCGCGTGACATCGTCGACGGTGACGAGCCGGTGCTGCCGCTGCTGGACGTCTCGGTCAAGCGCAACGCTTTCGGCCGGCAGCTGGACTCGTTCGAAGGGGAGATGGAGGTGCCGGTGCTGGGCGATACGCCCGTGCACGGGGTGTTCATCCGGGCACCTGTCATCGAGCGGATCGGCCCGGAGGTCGAGGTGATGGCCAGGCTGGACGACGGACGGGTGGTGGCGGTCCGGGAGCGGAACATCGTGGCCACGGCATTCCATCCCGAGCTGGCTGGGGAGACGCGCTTCCACCGGCTGGTGGCCACCATGGCCTCCCAGTTCCACGAACCGGGCGAGGGCGTCAGCCGCCGCCGGCACCCCACCCGCCGCGGAAGCAGGGAGCGATGAGCCCGCGAGGGGGGCGTATCCGCTCGGCGCGCCTGACTGACCTTTCTGCGGTGGGGGAGCTCTCGCGCATTTCGCAAACGTCCTCGGATGAGGTGGACACGCGCGTCCGATCGCTGGGGCTGCCCGTGAGCGCCCACGCCATCAGCGTCTTCAGCCTCTTCCGCATGCCCTTGGGTGCCTTCCAGCCGCATGACCAGCTGTATGTCTATGAGGACGAGCACGGCCTGGGGGGACTGGCGCGC
>JBBSMF010000381.1:0-2072 GCA_038233295.1 Candidatus Limnocylindrales bacterium
ACCGGTGCTCCGACGGCGACCGCGTCCGAAGCCCCGACGGCGACCCCCACCGGTGCGCCGACGGCGACCGCGTCCGAAGCCCCGACGGCGACCCCCACCGGTGCGCCCACCGATGCTCCGACGGACGCCCCGACGGCGACCCCGACGGCACCAACGTTACCGCCTACTACGACCGGGCCGGGTTCGAAGGACATCGGTACCGACTCCACCATCGCCCTTCTGGCACTGGTCGCCTGGCTGGCAGCCGCTTGGCTGCTGGTACGTCCGCTCGCCCGCCCGATGCGCGAGCGCTAGGGGCGATCCGAACCCCAGTCACCCACTCAGTGGGGTCGGTGGGCACCCTGAGCGGGCCATGGCGGGCGGGCCGGCGCTCGCTCGGGCGCCGGTTGCCGCGGCGGTTCGGCCGCGATGTGGGCCTCCAGCGCCATTCCCGCCGCGGTCGAGGCTGGGTGCCCTGCAAGATGGTCGATCAGTCGCGCGCGATCTTCGTGTCGCGCCTCGAAGTCGCTCTGACTGCGATCGACCCGGTCGGCCAGCTCCGAGGTAACGGCCCAGGTGAAGTGCTCCAACGCGCCTTGGTGCGGGTCGCGTGCCGCCAAGACGGCCGGCGGCCGACGTTGAAGATGTCCTGCCGCGTCTCGCTCCACCGGTCGCAACAGGTGCGCGGCACCGACGCGCCCCTCTTCGTCCAGCACCAAGACCAGGCCAAGGGCGCGGATCTCATCGTCGTCGAGGGCGATGTCGGACGTTTCCAGCATCTCCAGGAGCTCGCGGAGCGATGCGGACTCGGCCGTGGCGCGGAACCGGTCGCCGGGCCGCAGGGCGGAGATCCGAGCACGGAGCACCGGTCCCCAGACGCCGTTCGGCGCGATGTGAGCTGCCGCTCCACCCCCTTCCGACCTGCGGCTGACCGCAGCTGGCAGGCCGTCTAGCGCTGCCACGACCTCCGCGCGGCGCTCCGGCGTGCCCCCGGTGACGACCAGCGGCAGATCGCCCTCCACCAAGAGCCAAAAGAGGGCGGCGAGCTCCGCGTCAAGCGCACCCTCGCGGACGAGGTCGATGATGGACGGCGCCCCGGCGGTCGACTCGCTCAGCCGGCGGTCCCGTCGCGTCGCGCCGCGATGCTCTCATCGAGCAGCGTGCACACGGCGTGGATGATCGTGATGTGCATCTCCTGGATCCGCGCCGTGACGTCGGAGGGGACGACGATCGATCGATCGGCCACCTCGCGCAGGCGGCCGCCGGTGCCGCCGGTCAGCGCCCAGGTCTGGGCACCGCGGGCCTTCGCGGCCGCCATGCCGCGGATCACGTTCTCAGCGCGGCCTGAGGTGCTGATACCGACCGCCAGGTCGCCGGGTGCCGCGAGTGCCGTGGCCTGACGGGCGAAGATGTCGTCGAACGAGTAATCGTTCCCGATGGCCGTGAGGGCTGACGTATCCGTGGTCAACGCGATGGCCGGCAAGGGGTCGCGCTCGATGGCGAAATGGCCGGTCAACTCAGCGGCCAAATGCTGCGCATCGGCAGCACTGCCCCCGTTGCCGAAGACCAGCAGCTTGCCGCCACGCTCGATCGCGTCCGCGAGCGCAGCACCGAGTGCCTCGACCTCGCCCATCAGCGACTGGCGCGTACGCTGGGCCACGAGCAGGTGCTCATCGAAGATGGCGCCCGTGCGCTCCAGAGGATCCTCCACGGTCCGAGTCTAGCAACGGCGTGTCCCATTTGAGCAGGCCGCCACGCACGCTGCACGAGTCGACCTCAGGCGACCGGTGCTGGGAGGGGGCTCTTCCTCGTGCTGGGGAGGGCTCCTTCCTCGTGCTGGAAGGGCTCCTTCCCTGACATACGCGCATTGGAGCAGCGCTAGCCAGCGCTGGAGCCTCGCCCACGTGCCGCCGGCAGCCACCGACGCTCGCCACATGGTCTTGGGTGGGCGTTCCATCTGCCGAAAGGCGTGCGGGATCCGCGTATGTCAGGAAGGCCCCGCCGCGCGATCGGCTTAGGCGACTGTGGTGCGCGCGTGTCAGGCAGATCCGCTTCGCGGGCGGAGAAGCCAGCGCAGGGGCGGCCGCGCGCGG
>JBBSMF010000382.1:0-2063 GCA_038233295.1 Candidatus Limnocylindrales bacterium
CACGATGGCCAGGGTCTCGAGTGAGGCGGGGGAGAGCCGTACGCCGTCCATGCCCACGTAGCGGGCGATGATGGCACCCGCTTCCGGTGCCGTGGAGAGCTGTACCCGATCACCCGCCGAGAGCAGGCGGATGCCCCGTTCACGCAGCTCGACCTCCAGGTCTCCCAGACGGGCATCGACCGTCTCCGGCACTACCCCGGCGAGCGTGGCGATCTCCCGCCGCGAGAGGGGCCGCACGGCCACGAAGAGCAGCGCTTCCAACTGAAGGACGGACAGGTCTCCCGCGCCCTCGACAGGCGCACCGTCCTCGTCCGTCACGCAGGTGCCCCGCGGGGATGGCGGGCGGCCACGGCTCGGCAGACGATGGGACCCCACGGTCGTTCCTGCTCCACGGAGAGTTCACGCGTCTTGACCAGCTCCAGCATGGCCAGGAAGGTGACGGCCACGACGACCCGGTCGCGAACATCGCCCAACAGTTCCTGGAGGACGACGGCCGGCGCACGGCTCAGCGCGCTGCGGATGATGGCGGACCGCTCAGCGAGCGTCACCGCGCGCGGCATGACCTCGGGTGGCGGTGCTGCCGGCGGTGACAGACGCAGCGAAGCCGAGAGCGCCTTCACCAGGAGCACGGGGTCCAGAGGCAGGGCCTCGGGCGGGCGTGCGCCGGCGATGCCCGCGGTCCCTGCCACTTCCGCGTCACGATGGGCCATCGAAAGGCCGACATGAAGGCGTGCAGCGAGACGGTCGGCCGCGTCGCGGTAGCGCTTGTAGAGGAGCAGACGGGCACGCAGCTCTGCCTCCGGGTCCACATCAGGGTCGATATCCGGCAGCTCCATCACCGGCGGCCGTGGGAGGAGGGCGCGGCTCTTGATGAGGATGAGTTGCGAGCACACGCCGACGAAAGCGCTCAGATGCGCCAGTCGTGCATCGCCCAGTCGGGAGAGTGCCTCCAGGTAGGCGCCCGCCAGATCGCCCAGGGGTACCTCCAGCACGTCGAGCTGCCGTTGCTCGATGAGCGACAGCAGCAGTCCCAACGGACCGTCGAAGGTGTCCATCCGCACGTGCGTGGCCCTGGCGGGCTCAGCGGCGGCATCGACGCTCACGAAGGCGCCGCCACGAGGCGCGACGGCGACCATCGCGGCAAGGGTCGCATCCGGCCGCGTGGCGGTCACCTCAGTTGGCTTCGTCGGCCAGACGCAACGCCTCGCCCAGCACCGGATCGAGCGGCGTCGCTTGATGGCGGATGAGCGCCACGGTCCGCGGGGTGCATCCCGCCGCTCGTGCCAGCGTGGCCGAGCGGTCAGCGTGTCGGGAGATCCGCTCGAACGCCTTCGCAAAGCCGGGGAGCCGCGATGCGCCGCGCGTGACGCGCATCCCGTACCGCTCGCCGAGCGACCACGCCACCCGGTGCCAAAGACCGACCTCGGGTCCCTTGCCGGCGTCGTGAAGGAGCCCCGCCAGGAGCAGCTGCGGGTCCCGGTGACCCGCCTGACGCAGCGAATGGACCACGTCCAGCCCGTGGCGCTGATCGGCCCGATGCATGCCCGCGAAGGTTCGCAGCTGGGCGGGCGTGAGCCAGTCCGCCAGCGCCGCCCGTTCGGCCGCTGCCACTCGACCGAAGAGGTGCCGCCGGAACTGGCGAACCTTGCCGGCCCACCACCCGCTCATCGCCTAGAAGAGCCCCCCGATGGTGCCTGCGTCCGGTCCCAGGATCACGTCCAGGAGAAATCCCAGGATGGGACCGATGACGGCCCTGCCCGCGAAGAGCACCAGGAAGAGCCCCAGGAAGGCGTACTGCTCGACGCCCCGCAACCGGTAGGCGATGTGCGGCGGTGCCAGCGACAGCAGTACCCGCCAGCCGTCGAGCGGCGGGATGGGCAGCAGGTTGAAGATGAACAGCAACAGGTTGAGCACCACGAACGTGATAAACACGTTGTAGGTCAGCGCTGCGGGCCAGCTGGCCACGATGTCGTCGATCAGCGGGCTGGCTGTGACCAGCCGCAGCGGCACGGCTACGACGGCCGCCATGACCAGGTTGGAGAGCGGGCCGGCCGCCCCCACCA
>JBBSMF010000383.1:0-2047 GCA_038233295.1 Candidatus Limnocylindrales bacterium
AGCGCCGCTCGAGGGTAGGGCTTCCGTGGATCCCATGCGGGTACTCATCCTGGCCGGTGGGCTGGGCACACGTCTTCGGCCTGCCATCGGGTCGACGCCCAAGGCGATGGCCCCTGTCGCCGGCTATCCCTTCCTGAAGTACCTACTGGGCCAGGCGGCTCGTAACGGATGCCGGCGCGTCGCACTGCTCACCGGATCCGGTGCCGAGGTCATCGAGGGTTACTTTGGTACCGGCACCCAGCACGGCCTGGAGATCGCATACTCGCGAGAGCCGGAGCCCTTGGGCACCGGCGGCGCCCTCCGCTTGGCGGCCTCCCGCTTCCCCGATGAACGCTTTCTGGTGATGAACGGCGACTCCTTTTTCGACATCTCCCTGGACCGGCTGGTCGACGCCCATATCGGTACTTCCGCACGGCTCACGCTGGCCTTGGCGCGCGCCACGGAGCGCGGCCGCTTCGGTGGCGTGGAGGTCGACGCCCTGGGACGCGTGAGCCGGTTCGTGGAGAAGGGCGAGCCCATGGCCGATAGCCTGGTCAACGCCGGGATCTACGTCGTCGAGCGTTCGGTCCTCGAGGCGATCGAACCGGAACGGGCCGTCTCGCTGGAACATGAGGTGTTTCCCGCGCTGGTCGGAGGTGGCCTCTACGCAGTCCCGTTCGAAGGGACGCTGGTGGACATCGGCGTGCCTCCCGACCTGGCAGCTCTACAGGCGCGGCCCGAAGCATTGGTCTCGGCTGGCGGGGGCCAGCGCAGATGATCATCCGGGCCAAGGCGCCGCTGCGCATCAGCTTCGCCGGTGGCGGCACTGACGTGGCGCCGTTCCCGGAGCTGGAGGGCGGCTGCGTACTCTCGGCGACCATCGACCGCTACGCCTGGGGGACCCTCCGTCCCCGCAACGACGGCATGATCTGCATCGATTCACAGGACTTCGGCACGTCGCTTGCCTACAGCTCACGCCGAGAGCTCAAGCTGGACGGCAACATGGACCTGGCCAAGGCCGCCATCTCCCGACTGACGGGCGACTACGACCAGGGATTTGACCTTTACCTCCACTCCGACGCACCGCCCGGATCGGGCCTCGGCTCCTCTTCGGCGATGATGGTCGTTTTGGTCGGCCTGCTCAAGGAATGGAAGAACCTGCGCCTCACGGACTACCAGGTGGCCGAGGTGGCCTACGAGGTGGAGCGCGTCGACCTGGGTATCCAGGGTGGGATGCAGGATCAATACGCGGCCACCTTCGGCGGGGTGAACCACATCGAGTTCTTCGGGGACCATGTGCTGGTCAACAGCCTGCGTCTCTCGCCCGACATCCTCAACGAGCTGGAGTACAACCTGCTGCTGGTCGACACCGGCACGGTCCGCCTTTCCTCCGACATCATCACCGACCAGGTCGGCCGCTATGAACGCGGCGAGGCGGCCTCCATCGATGCGCTGCGGGAGATGAAGCGGCTGACGGGGGAGATGAAGGACCGCCTGCTGCGGCGCCGATTCGATGAGTTCGCCGAGCTCCTTCACGAAGAGTGGCAACACAAGAAGCGCATGTCCGACCGGATCTCCAACCCAGCACTGGACGCGCTGTACGAGGTGGCCCGGGAGGAGGGCGCCATCGGCGGCAAGATCACCGGCGCCGGCGGCGGCGGCCACATGCTCCTCTACTGCGGCTTCGACCGGAAGCATCGCGTGGCGGAAGCGCTGCGTGCCCGCGGCTGCGAGCCCACCGAGGTGGCGCTCGAGCCGCTCGGCCTTCAGACCTGGCGCGTCGGGTGACGGCGGCCATCTTCCTGGACCGTGATGGGGTGCTGAACGTCAAGGCACCCGAGGGACGTTACATCACCGGCTGGGGGCAGTTCGAGCTGTTGCCAGGCGTGGACGCCGCGCTGCGTGAGCTGCGTCGTCGCGATCCCCAGGCGCGCCTGATCGTGGTCACCAACCAGCGGGGCGTGGCGCGGGGATTGATCGAGGCCGCCTCCCTGGAGGACCTGCACGACCGTATGCGCGCCGAGCTGCGCGGTGCCGGCGTGGAACTGGACGGCATCTACGTCTGTCC
>JBBSMF010000384.1:0-2016 GCA_038233295.1 Candidatus Limnocylindrales bacterium
CATACAGGTACAGGCCGTAGGGGCCGGGCCGGAATGGATCGGCCAGTGTCCAGGGCTGGTAGATGCCGTCCCCGCGAGCCAGCCGCAGAGCCGCCAGGTAGTAGGCCTCGAAGTCATAGGCCCAGCCGGGTGCGCGGCTCAAGACGGCCATGGTCACGACCATGAAGATCGCTCCCAGCAAGGCCAGCCAGAGGGCCTGGCGGTGAGCCCACTCGCCGCGTGCACGCATGACCGGCCGCTGGGCGGGGCTGCCGGCCGGGACGGGCTCGGGGGCGCGTGGCCCTTTGATGGTCATCGCGCCGGATGATAAGTGGCGGTAGGGATCGGGCGAAGGGGCGGGCGGGACCATGGCGGCGTGCAGGCCATGCTGGATCTCCTGCTGCCGCCACGCTGCCCCGGCTGCGATCGTGAGGGGGAGGTGCTCTGTGACGCATGTCGGCGGATCCTTGGGCGGCGCTTGGCTGAGCCGGCCGGCGTGCCCCTCGGCCTGGACGCGCCCTTGCCCCGTGGGCTGGTGCAGCTGGAGTGGTGCGCGGCCTTCTCCGGCCCCGCCCGCGCCGCCCTGCACGCCCTCAAGTACGACGGTGAACGCCGTCTGGCGGAGCCGCTGGGCCTCCTGCTGGCACGACGCTGGGCTCGCGCCGGCGTGGGCGGGGAGATCCTGGTGCCCGTGCCCATCCACTCCGAGCGCCGTCGCGAGCGCGGCTTCGATCAGGCCGAGGTACTGGCCGGCGTCGCCGGCCGGCATCTCCGCCTGCCGGTGGTGTCTGCCCTGATGCGGACGGAACGCACGGTGGCACAGCACGCGCTGGGTCGAGCGGAGCGCGCTCGCAACGTGGCGGGCGTTTTCGCCGCGCGGCCAGGCATGAGCGAGCGCCTTCGAGGCCGCTGGCTGATCCTGATCGATGATGTGGCCACCACGGGCTCGACCCTGAGCGGCTGTGCCGCCGCCCTGCACGCCGCGGGAGCCCTGGCCGTCAGCGCCCTCACCCTGGCTCGGGAGCGCTGAGCGCCGCGTCGTGTCGCTGAGCGCCTGATCGGCCGCCGCGCCCCTAGAATCGGCGCCAGGAGGTCGAGCAGTGCGAACGATAGTCAAAGGCAAGAACCTGGACGTCTCCGAAGCCGACCGCGACTACGTCGAGCGCAAGATGTACCGGCTGGAACGGATGCTCGACGACCGCAGCGAGGTGCAGGTCGTCCTTTCCGTCGAGGCTCACAAGAGCGACGGTGATTCGTTCATCGTCGATGTCTCCCTGATGGTCGATGGGCGGCCCATCCATGGCACCGCGGCGGGTCCTTCACACCACGCCGCCGTGGACGAGGTCGTGGACAAGCTGGAGCGGCAGGCGGTCGACCAGCGGGAACGGCCCCGCCTTCGCAGGCGCCCGCCCCAGGAGAAGGAGATCCTGCGTTCGCTGGCGGATGGCACCGCCGACCCCGAGGCGCCGGGCCCGCGCATCGTCAAGATCAAGCGCTTCGCCATCGAGCCCATGTTCGAGGAGGACGCCGTGACGCGGATGGAGGAGCTGGGGCACAGCTTCTTCGTGTTCGTCAACGCCGAGAACGAGCAGCTTGGCGTCCTCTACCGACGACGTGACGGCGATTACGGCCTCATCGAGCCGGAGTCCGGCGACTCACGCGGCCAGTCCGCCTCTGGTCGAGGTCGTTAGAACCCAGCCTCACTCGCACCATGCAACCGGGATGGACGGGCGCTGGTAAGGACGCGTCCAGCCTTGACACGAGTGCTATGGTGCCGCTTCGGAACTGGCCGCACCCAGAGGCCACCCAGAGGCCACTTGAACGCGTCGTTCTGCTGTACCGGTCGGGTCCGCCGGCCGTGGTACGAAGGGCCTATATCGGGCCGTAGCCCCCGCATCGGAAGATGCCGTTGGCACGGAACCTTCACCGTGACCCGCTGGTGCGCATCAGAGCTCGCCCGTGACGACCCGACCAACCTTCCGGGAGCCCCATGAGCGTCCAGAACGGGCGAGCCTTCAACGAATGGCTGCGTACGCA
>JBBSMF010000385.1:0-2008 GCA_038233295.1 Candidatus Limnocylindrales bacterium
GGCCTTTCCGCGGAGCGAGGCCCCGCCGTGCCGGCCCACCGTGGTGTGCTCGATGGCATGGAGGTCCAGCAGCCGGATGGTCTGGGCGAAGTCCCGCGAGGTCACCACCGTCTCAACTCCCGCCTCCGCCATCCGCCTGAGGACGGGCCGGAAGAACAGCACCTCCGGGGAGTTCTTGATGTCGAACCAGACCTTGCGGCGTGGCCCGAGGTTCGTCGGGGATACCGCCACCGTCTCTTCCACGGGACGATAGTAGGCTGCCTCCCGCGGTCGTCGTGGCGGCGACGTCGTATCGTCGCCGGCGGCGGTCGCAATGGCCATCCACGATGCCTCAGAGGTTGGGACTTGAGAGTGCTCGAGAAGGTGCTCAACCGGACCGCACGGGTGCGGCAGCACCGCTGGCGCATGCGGCGCTACCGAAGCCTCGAAGCGCATATCGTGGTGGGCGGCTCACCGCGCAGCGGCACGACCCTGTTCCGACGCATCCTCGACCGGCATCCGGCCATCTGCTGCGGACCGGAGATGGGCCTCTACATACCCACCCGCTTCCGATTCGAGCCACTCGCCGCGCTTTCCGGCCTGCCGGCGGCTGAGCTTCGGGAGATGTTCCGGCACAGCGCATCGCAGGCTGCCTTCATCGACTCCTTCGCGGCCCGTTACCGGACGCTTCGCGAGAAGCCCCGCTGGGCGGAGAAGACGCCTCTCAACGTGCGGCACTTCGGTTGGGTCCGAGAGCGGTTCCCGGAGGCTCGGCTGGTCCACGTGATCCGTGACGGCCGGGATGTCATCTGCTCGGCGGCAGGCCATCCCGACCGCCGCTGGGTCGATGGCCAGTGGGTCTGGGCGCTGCAGCCACGGAGGCTGCAGGATCTGGCCCGTGCCTGGGTCGCGGACACGGGCGCCGGGCTGCGCTTTCGGGGGGATGCCAACTACCACGAGCTGCGCTACGAGGATCTGGTCACCCACCCGGAAGACACGCTGCGGCGGCTGTGCGACTTCCTGGGTGAGCCCTTCGATGCCCGGATCCTGGAGGATGAGGATGACCGTGCCCCTGTTCCGGACCAGAGCCTCGCCGCGGCGGGCACGCCGGTTCCGGCACCGTCAGACCGCGGACCGGTCTTCACCCGCTCCATCGGGCGGTGGCGCCGCGACATCCCCCCCGAGGACCTGCCCGAGATCCTGCGCATCTGTGGCGACCGCCTCGCCCAGCTCGGTTACCTGGACTGACAGGGCGCCCTCAAGGTCGGTCGAGATACCCGGCCTCACGCAGCCGAGCGCCCAGGAGCAGACCCAGCCAACGCCGGGCAGGGGTCCCGACACGGTCCTGCCAGCGCGACGCCGCTCCAGCGTCGAAGCCCCGCTCTCCCCGACGGCTGCCCTTGGAGACCACCTTCTGATCGAGCAGCGCCTCGTCCCAATCGAGGCCCAGGAAGCCGACCAGCTCCTGAAGCGTGGCCCGCGGCTCGGTCACCAGATCCTCGAAGCGCACCAGTCGGTAGTGGTCCGGGTAGCGGCGCACCAGCGCTCGGTGACGCCGCAGGGCACCGGCCCAGGTCAGGGCCACCTGGTGGAGGAGGAAGGTCCGAAAGAGGAAGGGGATACGCACCAACTGCCGGTAGGGAACGGTCACGGCCCGTTCCGTGCGGCGTCGAAGCTCGGAGACGTAGATGGCGCGAGGATCTCGGATCATATGGATGACACGTGCATCGGGATACCACTCCAGGAGTGTCTCGACGTAGGCCAGATGAGCGGGCGTCTTCTCGCCGATGAGTCGCTTGCCGGTGACGTCCGCGTATGTGCGCATGACGGCCGTGAAGATGCCTCGGTCCGTCCGGTCGGAAGCCAGCAGGTTCGCCTCGAAGGTCTCGCGCGGAACGGTGCGCACCAGCCAGCGCCAGTAGGGGCTGATCTCCCGCAGCCTGGAGCGCCCCTGGAAGTCGCCGGACCAGATGAAGTCGACCATGGCGCGCACCGTGTCGTCCTCTCGCAGGTCGCCCAGGCGGCGAAA
>JBBSMF010000386.1:0-1986 GCA_038233295.1 Candidatus Limnocylindrales bacterium
CGCCATCGCCGTCATCGTGGAGCGCGCGGGTTTCGGCTCCGAGGTCGCTGTGCCCATGGCGGGCGACCTTATGTCGCTCTACCTCGGGCTTGAGGAGTAGGCCGACCGGACACTGTCCCTAGACGGCCCAGACAACCGCCTACAGACTCCCGGCGTACCATCCTCCGACTGGCGCTGCGTCACGAGCCCAGGGGGACCCAGCGAGCCACGCTCAGGTACGGCAGCGAGGAACCAGCACAGTGTCCAAGATCCAGGAGTCCGGCGAGAAGGTCGCCGCCAACGTAGAGCGCGTCATCGTGGGCAAGCACCACGAGGTGCGCCTCGCGCTCGTGGCGTTGCTCTGCCAGGGACACCTGCTTATCGAGGACGTGCCGGGCACCGGCAAGACCGTCCTGGCCAAGGCCATCGCGCGCAGCCTGGGCTGCAGCTTCCGGCGCATCCAGTTCACGCCCGACCTGCTGCCCACGGACGTGACCGGCCTCTCGATCTACAACCAGAAGACCCAGGAGTTCGAGTTCCGGCCCGGGCCGATCATGGCCCAGATCGTGCTGGCCGATGAGATCAACCGGGCCACGCCCAAGACCCAGTCCGCCCTCCTGGAGTCCATGGAGGAGCGGCACATGACGGTGGACGGCGTGACATACCCGATGCCGGAGCCGTTCCTGGTCATCGCCACGCAGAACCCCATCGAGTACGAGGGCACCTTCGCGCTACCCGAGGCGCAGTTGGACCGATTCATGCTGCGCATCCGCCTGGGCTACCCCCAGCCGCTGGAGGAGATCGTCATCCTCGATGAGCAGAAGCGCGCCCATCCGCTGGAGGATGTGGCAGAGGTGGCCAGCGTGAAGGAGCTGCGCGAGATGCAGACGGGCATCCGTCAGGTCTACGTTGACCCCACCATCAGCGACTACATCGTGCGCCTGGTCGGTTCCACGCGGTCGCATCCCGATATCTACCTTGGCGCCTCGCCCCGTGGCTCGCTGGCGCTCTATCGCGCGGGTCAGGCCCTGGCCGCGCTGAGCGGCCGCGACTACGTCATCCCGGACGACATCAAGGCGCTGGCCGAGCCCGCCCTGGCGCACCGCCTGATCATCAAGACCTCCGCGACGATCCGCGACGTCGATCCGGGGGCTCTGGTGCGAGAGCTGCTGGGCATCATCCCCATCGAGTCGCGCATCCCGGCTGCTGAGCCGCGCGCCGCCCGATCGGTCTGATCGACACCGCCCACCCGAAGGGGGACGAATCGTCATGCTTCGCCGGCTCCAGTTCCTTGGTCTGGCGGTCTTCCTCGTCATCGCCGCTTTCTCCACGGGCGCGGACTTCCTGTTCTTCCTGGTCTACCTGGGCATCCTCGTGCTCGGGGGTGGGTACGTGTTGACCCGCTTCGGCATGGCGGACCTGGAGGCCGGGTACATCCTGGACCGACCCCACGCGCAAGTGGGCGACACCTTGCGAGCGACCTATACCGTGCGCAACACGAGCCGAATGCCCAAGCCGTGGCTAGAGGTCCATAACCCGACGAGCCTGCCCGTGCCGCTGCCCGGCCGCGCCCTTGCTCTCGGCTCTCGCTCCGAGCGGTCCTGGGTGGCGCGCGTCCCGCTCACGCGGCGCGGGCACTTCCGCATCGAGCCGATGGTCATCCGCACGGGCGATCCGTTCGGCCTGTTCGAGTCTCTCGCCTCGGTCGGCTCTCCTGAGACGGTCATCGTCTACCCGGCGGTCGAGGTGTTGCCTCGCTGGCGTCTGCCGCCCTCCACGCTGGAAGGCAGCCAGGCCAGCCCCGAACGGACCCTCCAGACCACGGCCATGGTGACCTCCGTGCGTCCCTACGCGCCGGGCGACTCCTTCAATCGGATCCACTGGAAGAGCAGCGCCCGACAGCAGGAGCTCCAGGTCAAAGAGTTCGACCTGGAGCAGACAGCCGACGTGTGGATCTTCCTCGACCTTGACCTGGTCCACCACACGGGCCGGGGTGACAAAGCGACG
>JBBSMF010000387.1:0-1948 GCA_038233295.1 Candidatus Limnocylindrales bacterium
CCCACGTCATCGATGCCGATGTTCCGCCGTAGCGGCGCTATGTCGCGGAAACGCCCGTACAGCCCCTTGAAGCCCGCGATACCGGTTGCGGCCAGGGTCCTGACCGGACCTGCGCTGATGGCGTTGACGCGCACTCCGCGCGGCCCCAGGTCCGCTGCGAGGTATCGGACGGACGCCTCCAGGGCAGCCTTGGCGACGCCCATCACGTTGTAGTTGGCGATGACCTTCTCAGAACCGTAGTAGGTGAGCGTGAGGATGCTGGACCCGGGCGCCATGAAGGGCAGGGCGTGGCGCGCGATGGCCACGAGGGAGTAGGCACTCACGTCGAGCGCCACCGCGAAGCCCTCTCGTGAGGTATCGACGAAGGCCCCTTCCAGGTCCTCACGCCGGGCAAAGGCAAGCGCGTGGACGAGGATGTCGAGCTGGCCATGACGCTCCCCCCAGAGCCGGAAGACGCGCTCGATCTGGGCGTCGTCCTGAACGTCGCATGGTTCGACGAAGTCGGAGCCGAGACGGGCAGCCAGCGGCTTGACGCGCTTGTCGAGAAGGCTTTCGATGGAGCTGAAGCCGACGGTCGCGCCGTGCTCATGGAGAGCCTGGGCGATCCCCCAGCCGATGGAGTGGTCATTGGCCACACCGAAGATGAGCGCTTTGCGCCCGTCCAGAAGACCCACCTGTACCTCCCTCTCGCCTATGACCTGAGACCTGAGACCCGACCGACTTGGACGGACGCCCGTATCACTGATCGCCGTGGTGATGACCCCCTTGCTCCTCCGGGTCATGATCGAGCTTCCGTACTACATCGGCCAGGATCGCCCGCCAGGCGGTGTGGTCCCAGCCGGGCGCCGGGCGCAGCCGGATGTCCGGCGGCGGGACGGGTCCCGACTTCGCCTCCGGGCGAGGTTGGGGTTTCGTCTCGGGACCGACCGTGTCGACGGGCAGTTGCGGACCCACCACGCCGTGCCGGCCCAGCGTGTCGCCGCCGGGCAGGACGACATCGAACTTGACCAGCCACTCACCGGGCTCCTTTGGCAGCGTCAGGCCGTCCAGACGTACGGAGGTAGAGGCACCCGGCGACAGACCGTCCGGGATGGGAGCGCTGCCCAGCACCGTCCCGGCCTGCTCGGAGCCGTCGTACAGCGGCACGGCCGGAACCACGCTCGCCTGCAATCGCCATCCCGCCGACGTCCGGTTGCCGGAGTTCGTCAGACCCAACCGGTAGCCAGCAGGACCGCCCGGCAGCACCTCCCCGGAGGTCGACTCCAGGATGTCATAGCGGAGTCCGAAGGCTCGCTCATCGAGCCATCTTGTGATGCCCTCGAAGAACGCCACGGCCAGCTCACCACGGACCTTCGGCTTCTTCAGGATGCGTAGCTCGTTGGGATGATCCATGAAGAGCGACTCGGTCATGACCGAGGGCATCAGCGCCGGCCGGCGCATCCTCTTGCCATACGGCCGGACGACCGCGAAGTCGTGGAATCGGACGCCTCGATCGATGGGATACCAACCGACCCGGCGGAACGGCTGAAGCCGGCGCATGTGCGCCCGCTGGATGGAAGACGCGAGAACCACTGCTTCCGGTGACCACCCACGCTCGTCGCTGGTCCACGTCTCCGTTCCTCGGACGCAGTGACAACCATATGCGTTGTTCATGAGCGTGAGGTAGAGGTCGCCACGTGCCAGGTTGGCCACGTCGTTGCGTGCCCATAGCTCATCAGACTGGTCGACCATGCCATCGCCGTTGACATCGAGGCCGCCTTGGTTGATGGCGACATCCGTATCGCGCAGCATCACCACGGCCAGGCCGGAGGCCCGCAGCATCTGCTCCAGCCGCAGGGCGATGTCCAGGTTCATATCCGCCTCCCGGATGCCGCCATAGATGGCACCGGGGTCATCACCCCCGTGTCCCGCGTTGATGATCACCGTGACGGCACCGGGGTTTACCACG
>JBBSMF010000388.1:0-1930 GCA_038233295.1 Candidatus Limnocylindrales bacterium
ACTGCACGATGCTCCTGGCCGATCTGGGCGCGGACGTCACCAAGATCGAGCCGCCGGGCGGTGACCCCACGCGCCTTTACGGGCCCCCGTACGCAGGCGCGCCGGAGCCGGGCGTGGCCTACCCGCCGGACGATCTACGCGCCGATGCGGGCTATCCCGGTGAGTCGGGTTACTTCCTTTCGATCAACCGGAACAAGCGCGGCATGCGACTGGACCTCAAGCAGGCGGAGGCGCGCCAGGTGCTCCGCCTCATCCTGCAACGCAGTGACGTGCTGGTCGAGAACCAGCGCTCCGGCGGCCTGGACCGCCTGGGCTTCCCCGACGAGGAGCTCGAGCGGATCAACCCGCGACTGGTGAGGCTGTCCATCACGGGCTACGGAACGAGCGGCCCGGACGCCGGGAAGCCCGGCTTCGACTTCATCATCCAAGCAGCGTCGGGCCTCATGTCTATCACCGGTCAGCCCGATGAGGCTGGTGGCGAGCCGACCAAGGTCGGTGTGGCCGTGGCCGACCTGACCACCGGGATGCTGGGCGCCGTGGCCGTGCTGGCTGCGCTGCGCGAGGCGGAGCGGACTGGCCGCGGACAGCGCATCGATCTCTCCCTCCTGGATTCCAGCATCGCCGCGCTCATCAACCAGGCCGCCAATCACCTGATCGGCGGAACCGTGCCCGGCCGCCTGGGCAATCGTCATCCCAACATCACGCCGTACGAGACCTTTCCCACGTCAGACGGCCAGATCGCGGTGGCTGTCGGCTCTGAGCGCCAGTGGCAGCGCTTCTGCGACGCGCTGGGGGCGCCGGAGATCGCGGCTGACCCCCGATTCGCGACGAACACCGCGCGGGTGCGCCACCGCGACGCACTGCGTGAGCTCCTCCTGCGCCGCTTCGCCACTCGGCCGTCGTCGGCCTGGCTGGAGTCGCTCACGGCGGCAGAGGTGCCCTGCGGCCCTGTCCGTGACCTGGCGGAGGTGTTCAGCGATACCCAGCTGCTGGCTCGGGAGATGGTCGCCCGGGTCGAGCATCCCAGCGCCGGTGAGCTGCGCCTCACGGGCATCCCCTTCAAGCTCGCCGCGACACCGGGCACCATCCGCCGTCCGCCACCCCTCCTGGGGCAGCACACCGATGAGCTGCTCACCGAGCTGGGCTACACGGCCCCGGAGATCGAGCGCCTGCGGGCGTCCGGCAGCGTCTAGACTGACCGGCGGCCCCTGAGGGAGAAGGAGACGATGACGATGGTCGACCACCGCGAGCCGTGGGCGCTGATCTTGGGCGCCAGCAGCGGCTTCGGCGAGGCGACGGCGCTCGCATTGGCCGCCGACGGCTACGACATCGCGGGCGTCCACCTCGACCGTCGCGCCGGTCAGCAGCGCGTGGACGAGCTCAAGCGGAGGATCGAAGCGCACGGACGGCGGGCGCTCTTCTTCAACGGCAACGCCGCGGATGACGAGCAGCGCGCCTCGGTCGTGGCGCAGCTGGGGGAGGCCTTCGCGGGACGGCGGGCGGCGGAGCGGTCCCCCTACGTGCGAGTGATGATGCACTCGCTGGCATTCGGCACCCTGAAGCCGTTCCTCTCCCTGGATCCCGGCGCGGCCATCAACCGCAAGAACATGGATATGACCCTGGACGTCATGGCTCACAGCCTGGTCTATTGGGCGCAGGACGTATGGCGCGCGGGCATGTTCGATCAGGGATCCAAGATCTACGCCATGACCAGCGAGGGATCGACCCGGATGATCGCCTCATACGGAGCGGTCAGCGCGGCCAAGACGGCGCTCGAATCTCATTGCCGGCAGCTGGCCATGGAGTTCGGGAGGCTGGAGGCGGGCGTGACCGTGAACGCTATCCGCGCCGGCGTGACCCAGACGCCCGCGCTGATGCAGATCCCCGAGCGTGACGCTCTCATCGCACATGCCACCGCCAAGAACCCGTC
>JBBSMF010000389.1:0-1919 GCA_038233295.1 Candidatus Limnocylindrales bacterium
GCCGGCCTTTCTACGGGGACCATCCAGGGCAAGCTGGGCATCCATGCCGGTAACACCGGGTCGATCTTCTTCGATGATGTCCGCGTGCCGCTGGAGAACCGCATCGGGGAAGAAGGAGAAGGCTTCAGCATCGCCATGAGCGCCATCGATCAGGGCCGCTACACCGTGGCCAGCGGCGCGGTAGGCCTGGCGCAGGCTTGCCTTGATGCGTCCCTGTCCTACGCCCATGAGCGGCGCACCTTCGGCAGTGAGATCGGCCAGCACCAGCTGGTGAAGCAGCTCATCGCCAACATGGGCGCGGGCGTGGAAGCCGGGCGGCTGCTCTGCCGGCAGGTCGCGTTCCTGAAGGATCGGGGGATCCGCAACACTCGGGAGGCGAGTCTGGCCAAGTGGTTCTGCACCGATCATGCGGTCCGCGCGGCGCTGGATGCCATCCAGGTACATGGCGCTTACGGCTATTCCAACGAGTATCCGGTCGAGCGGTACCTGCGCAACTCCAAGGCCGCGGTCATCTACGAGGGCACCAGCCAGCTTCATACGCTGATCCAGGCGGACTATCTGCTGGGCTATCGGGAGGATCGACCGCTGCGCTGTCCCCAGCCTCCGGCTCCCGGCTTTGAAGCCACAGGGTCCGGAGGAACGGGCAACTCCAAGTAGCCGGTCCTAGCTACTGGACGCTCTGTTAGCCGTTGACAGCTACATCCGTCCAAGGTAGCCTGTCGAGCGTGTCAGGAACCCTCGGCGTGGTCCTCTTCGGCGATGTGGTGCGGTCCCGGCGCCGTCCGACGCGGAGCGCGGAATGGCTCGAGACGCTCGCCGCCGAGCTTGACGCTGCCTATGGCGACCAGGCGTTGGCTCGCTTCGAGTTCACCCAGGGCGACGAGCTCCAGGGCCTCCTGCGTCCGGAGGCCGATCCCTTCGACGCCGTCCTCAGAGCCACGCTGCGACCGCGTACGCAGGCGCCCGCGATGCGCTGGGCCATCGTTGCCGGCGAGATCCTCCCGGGCAGGGGAGCGGCGACGCGACGGACCGGTCCAGCCTTCCTGACGGCCAGAAAGACGATCGAGCTGGCACGGCGCCAGCGCGATACTTTGCTGGTGCTCACGGGTGACGCGCAAGCGGACGGACTCTTGGCCGGTACGGCGCCCGTGCTCGGCTCTCTGCTGGCGCGCCTGACCGACCGGCAACGTGAAGTGGCTAGTCTCGGCTTTCTGGAGGGCCTGCGCCAATCCGAGATCGCCGACCGGCTGGCGGTCGCCCGCGCGACCATCTCGGTAGCCTCCACTCGCGCTGACGTGCGTTCGCTGACCATGCTGCTGGGAGCGGTGAGGAGCCTCTGGTCGGACGGTCTGAGCCGTGCGGCGATGGACCTTGCTGAGGCTGCCGCGCGTCCAGGGGAACCCGCTTGATGCCCGACGCAGCGCTCCTGCTCGCCTGGCTGGTGCTGGCGCACCTCGTGGCCGACTTCCTCCTGCAGACCGACGCCATGGCCACGGAGAAGTTCGGCGAGGGACCGGCGGCGGCGCGCGCTCTGGCGCTGCACATCGGAGTGGTCGCAGCCGTCCATGTCCCGCTGGTGGTGGTCTTCGGCCTGCGCGGCCTGCTGTTCACCGTGGTGACGGCGGGCAGCCATCTCGTCATCGACCGAGCCAAGATCACCCTTACGCGCCATGCGGAGCCGCCTTCGCCCTCAGGTATCGAGCCGACCGCCGAGGAGGCGGCCACGGGACCCGCCTTCGACCGCGGATGGACTCCGGTCCCGGGAGCCTTGTTCGCAGTCGACCAGCTGGCCCATCTCGGCGTGCTGATCCTGACCTGGGCGCTCCTTCTGGCCGGCGCGCCCCCGCTGGATGCGGTGAGCGACGTGATCTCGGGCCTCTCGCGCGATCTGGGCCCGGAGGCGTTCCATCGCGCGGCAC
>JBBSMF010000390.1:0-1896 GCA_038233295.1 Candidatus Limnocylindrales bacterium
CTCATCGCTCTGGTGAGAGCGCTCCCGGGACGATCTCAGGGATCCGATCGAGCAGCTCCAGGAAGTCGGCCAGCGCGCCCTGTGGCTCGGCCGCATCGGAGCGACGGATGACCACGATCCGGCGGTGACCGGGCGACGCGCCTCGTATGGTGCTCACCGCCAGCACTCCCGAGGCAAGCTCGTCGGCTACTGCGGTCCGCGGCAGCAGGGCCACGCCGAGACCGGCTGCCACCATCTTCTTGGCCGCATCTATGTTGTCCAGCTCGATGACTCCGCGGGGCCGCACGCCGGCCTCGCGGATGAGCGCCGTGGTCAGCTCGTGATAGCTGGAGGCCGGATCGAACAGGATGAGCGGCGCCTCGCCCAGTCGTTCGCGGCTGACCGAACCGTGCTGCGCGAACGGGTGCTCGGAACCGCTCACCAGCACCAGCTCGTCGTCATAGAGTGCCCGGGCGGTGACGAGCGGATGGGCGATGCGCCTCACCAACCCCACATGGACCTGATTGCGTACCACCAGCTCGGTGATCTCCTCCGAATGGCCAGAGCGCACCACCAGGCGGACGTTGGGATAGCGCCCCGCGAAGCGCACCAGGACCTGTGGTAGGACATACGTGCCCACGGCCGGCGCCGCGCCGATCACCAGCTCACCGGCGCCTCCTGCCCGGAGGTCACCGACCAGCGCAAGACCACTCGCCAGGGCGGCCACGGCCTGCTCGGCATAGGGCAGGAAGGCCTGACCCACGTCCGTCAGGCGCACGCCCCGGCGCCCTCGCACGAAGAGCGGCTGTCCCAGCTCCTCTTCCAGCGACTGCAGCCGTGCGGAGAGGGCCGGCTGCGTGATGGACAGGCTGGCTGCTGCACGGCTGACGTTGCCCAGCCGCGCTACCTCCAGGAATCCCTCGATCTGTGAGAGTTGCATCGCGCCGCCATGATAGATGCACGTTATGATGGGCGCCTAAAGTCATAGGACGGTCTATGGTAGCGAGCCGATAGGGTCACTCGCACGGTCATGAACGGCCGACAGCACGGGAGTCCTGAAGACATGATCGATGAACGAAACTCTGGGCCGCTCCCGGCAGGTGGCATCCTGGGACGGATGCGCGGTGCGCCCGCGAGCGTCCTCCGCTTGGCCACGATCAGGCGGCTGCGACCTGCCCCGGCGGCGCTCGAGGCTCTCCCTGAGACCGGGCGGATCCATGGCGTCACGGAGGCCGCGGCCGACCAGAGCGAGTGCTGCTGCCCCGACTTCTGCGAGCGCGACCACGCCAACGAGTGAGCCGCCGCGCCCGACCACGAGACGCAGCATCTGGCGAACCATCCGCACCCACGACCCTCGATCTGGAGGAAGCCGGCATGTCCGTCACAACACCGTCTGAGATCCCCATCGAGCTTCCCGCTGGGGAAGGGGAAGAGGAGCATCCCGGCGGCGACACGGCACTCGTCTCCTCCCCGCTCCTTCCAGAGGGGTATCGCGTGCCGGCATCGCGCTCGACGCACCCCAGCACGCGCATGCGCGAGCTTCTGCGCACCGAGCCATACCTTTTCGGGCCGGGCGTGTATGACCCCATGGGTGCGCAGCTGGTGATGTACCACGGCTTCAAGGCGGTCTACTTCAGCGGGTACTCATTCGCCATCGGTCATGTGGGCACGACCGACATGGACCTATATGACAGCGGGGAGATCGCCGATGGTGCACGCCGCACGGTCAGCGCACTGCGCAAGTACCAGCTCACCATGGCCGTGGGTGATCCCGAGAAGGGCGTCGCGCCGCGCCATCTGGAGATCCCGCCCGTAATCGTCGACATGGATGGCGGCTACGGCAACATCTTCAACGTGCAACGCACGACCGAGCTGTATGTCAACGCTGGCGTCGCCGCGGCACACATCGAGGACCAG
>JBBSMF010000391.1:0-1890 GCA_038233295.1 Candidatus Limnocylindrales bacterium
CGCAAGGAGCCCGCGGTCCGGTGACCAGCATCGAGCTCATCGATGCTCACGAGATCCTTGACTCGCGGGGCAATCCCACGATCGAGGTCGTGGTGGTCCTTGACTCGGGGGCCACGGGCCGGGCCGCGGTGCCCTCGGGTGCCTCGACCGGTGCCCACGAGGCCGTGGAGCTGCGCGACGGTGAGCCGTCACGCTACGGCGGCAAGGGTGTCCGCCGTGCCGTGGTGAATGTGCTGGAAGTCATCGGCCCGGCGCTGATGGACCAGGACGCGGCCGATCAGGCGGCCATCGACGAGCTGTTGATCGATCTGGACGGGACGCCCGACAAGGGTCGTCTGGGGGCCAACGCCATCCTGGGAGTGTCGCTGGCCTGCGCTCATGCGGCGGCAGCGGCTTATGGTATGCCGCTCTATCGCTACCTGGGCGGGGCTGCCGCGCGGATGTTGCCGGTGCCTATGTTCAACATCCTCAATGGTGGCAGGCACGCCGCCGACTCCACGGACTTCCAGGAGTTCATGGTCATGCCGGTGGGCGCTCCCAGCTGGAGCGAGGCGCTGCGCGCGGGAGCGGAGATCTTCGCGGCGCTGCGAACCGAGCTGCATGAGGGCGGCCACTCCACGGGACAGGGCGACGAGGGCGGCTTCGCGCCGTCCCTGTCCTCCAACCAGGCGGCCATCGAGATCGTGCTGCGAGCCATCGAGCGGGCAGGCTACCAGCCCGGCGACGATGTCGTCATCGCCCTTGATCCGGCCGTCACGGAGCTGGTCGACCTGGACGTCCCGGCCACAGGCGACGGCGAGCTGACCTACCGCTTGGCCAAGGAGGGGCGCACCCTGGTCACGTCCGAGATGGTCGACTTCTGGGTCGACTGGATCGACCGGTACCCCATCCTCTCGCTGGAGGACGGTCTGGCCGAGGACGACTGGCTGGGCTGGCGCATGTTGACCGAGCGCATCGGGGACCGCTGCCAGCTGGTCGGCGACGACCTGTTCGTGACGAACCCGGAGCGGCTGGGCCGCGGTATCGCGGAAGGTGCCGCGAACGCGGTGCTGATCAAGCTCAACCAGATCGGCACGCTGACCGAGACGCTGGACACCGTGAGCCTGGCGCAGCGCAACGGCTTCGGCGCGGTCATCAGCCACCGCAGTGGGGAGACCGAGGACACCACCATCGCGGATCTGGCCGTGGCGACCGGCGTGGGCCAGCTCAAGAGCGGCGCCCCCTCACGCTCCGAGCGAGTGGCCAAGTACAACCGGCTGCTACGCATCGAGGCCGAGCTCGACCGCTTCGCCTCATATCCTGGGCGGGCCGCCCTGGTCACGTCGCGGTGAGCAGCGCTTCAGTCCAGCTCACGCCGGACCTCATCGCGGAGCGGCAGGGAAACGGCCGATTCCTTGATAGGGGTGCCATCTTCGCCGGCTGGGTCGGCCTGGGCATGGGGCTGGTCATCGCCATCGCCTTCGAGCTCATCGTGGCCATCCAGCCGCTCGTCTTCCTGCTGGCGTTGCCGGCCGGCGCCCTCATCGGGGCCTACGCCAACGTCCGCTCCGAGCGTTGGCGGCCGCGCGGCCGCGTGCTCGCGAACTCGGCGTACGCCGGGCTCGTGACCGGTATCGGTCTGGCCGTGCTCTACGTGGCCATCCGGCTCCTGTTCATCTACGCCGACAGCGGCTATCGGGTGCCGACCCAGGGCGGACAGCTCTCCTGCGCTACCGGACCGGCCTGCACCTACGAGCGTTACCTGGCCTCAGGTCGCGGGCCGGAGCTGACGGCCGGCGGCGTGACCGACGGGGCGTCGTTCGAGGCATTCGTCCTGACCGAGCATCTGTCGGGTGGCCTCACGCTCCTCGTGCTCTCGGTCGGCGGCGCGCTGCTGGCCGGCGGCCTCCG
>JBBSMF010000392.1:0-1865 GCA_038233295.1 Candidatus Limnocylindrales bacterium
CACATCCTGCCCGAGATGGAGCAGATGGCCGATGTGGTGGGCATCATCGCCGCGGGCCGGCTGGTGCGTGAGGGGCCCTTGGCCACGATCCTGGAACACGGCACCCGCGTCCGGGTCCGCGTGCCGGAAGGAGCGGTCGGGCGCACCCTGGAGATACTCGCCGCGCTCTCACCGACGGTCGAGTCGGCCGAGTCGGCCGAGTCGGCTGGTCAACGCTGGATCGCCGTGCGCGTAGCGCAGGACCAGGCGGCGGAAGTGAACCGCGCGCTGGCTGGGGGCGGGGTCTTCGCCAGTGGCCTGGAGTCGGGCAATGACCTGGAGACCGTGTTCCTGACCGTCACCGGCACCCCTGGTCCGGAGCAAAGTCAGCTGGGCCCGCCGCCCGGCTGGGGACAGCCTGGGGCGCAGGACCCGGGGAGCGGCGGTCGCTGATGCGACTCCTTGCCGCGGAGATCCTCAAACTGCGCCGCCGCTGGGCCTCCTACCTCGTATTGGGGCTGCTCATCGCGCTCATGGCCCTCATCTACCTGCTGGTGGGCCTGAGTGCCGGCGCCAGATCGGGTGGTGCGACCGCCTTTCTGCGCTTCCCCTCGTCATACGCCTTCATCAACCAGTTCGTTTTCGGCCTGGGCAGCCTCTTGGCAGTGGCGTACGCAGCCGCCATCGCCGGCGCGGACTGGAATTGGGGCGTCTTCCGCGTGGTCGTGGCCCGGGGCGAGAGCCGCGCCCGATACGTGGTCATCAAGTACATCGGAGTGGCCATCTTCCTGGTCCTGGGCATCCTCATCGCCTACCTGGCGGGGATCGTCCTCACCTTTCTTGTCGGAGCGATGTCTGGCGTGTCGGTGGGCCATCCCCTGGCCGGCGGTGGAGCAGAGGACCTGGCACGGTCGCTGGGCCTGGGGTCGCTGGTCGTGGTCGAACGTGCCGCCATCGGCTTTGCCGTGGCCATGCTCCTGCGCAGTCAGCTGGCGGGCGTGGTGACGGGCATCGTGCTCTTCATCGGCGAGCAGATCCTGGCCACGGTGGTCATCGTCACCACGCTCTCCGGACGGGGCTTCCAGGCCGGCCTTGAGCCCATCGGTCCCGAGTGGTTCCAGTTCCTGCCCTTCAGCATCGGCGCCAGCGTGCTGTCCGAGGCACCGACCCTGGGCGGTAGCCCAGAGAACGCCCTGCTGAACCCCGCGCCGCTGGAGCTGGCGCTCGCGGTGACCGTGCTCTACCTGCTGGGGTCGCTGGCCATCGCCGCGCTGAGCGCCGAACGCTCCCAGATCAGCGGGTGAGCGCGATCTCGGCACCGGATGCCACGTCCACAGGCATGCGTCCGGTCTCCTTCGAGATCCTGCGCGTGCCCCGCCCAGCGGAGTCGACGCGCGCCCGACTCGGACGCATGGTCACGGCCCACGGCGTTATCGAGACGCCCCAATTCATGCCGGTCGGTACCAACGCCACGGTCAAGGCACTCGACCCGGATGATCTGCGCGAGGCCGGCGCCACGATCATCCTGGCCAACACGTACCACCTGGCGCTGCGGCCCGGCCACGAACGCATCGCTCGTCTGGGCGGGCTGCACCGCTTCATGGCCTGGGATCGCGGCATCCTGACCGACTCGGGCGGCTACCAGGTGGTCAGCCTGGGCGATCGGCTGACCATCGACGACGACGGGGTGACGTTCCGCTCGCACCTCGACGGCTCGCCGCAGCGCTTTACGCCGGAGTTCTCCATCGCGGTGCAGGAGGCGCTGGGAGCGGATATCGCGGTCTGCTTCGACCAGCCCGTCGCACCACACTCCTCATCGCGCTCCTTGGTGACCGAGGCGATGGAGCGGACGCATCGCTGGGCCGAGCGCTGCCTGGAGGCACACG
>JBBSMF010000393.1:0-1837 GCA_038233295.1 Candidatus Limnocylindrales bacterium
CCAGCTCGTCGGCGGCATAGGCCGTGATGCCCACGGTGCCCTCGTCCGACTCGAGCCGCAACCATTCGTGGTCCGGTGTGTAACGCAGATCCTCAGGCACGTTCACGCGCGGCGCTCCTTGCCCTGTATGGGGCCTGATCGGGGCCGGCCACACGGCCGGACGGACGATGGGCCCCTCGACCAGACGGTCACGAAGGGCGCTTGTAGAACGGCAGCGAGACGACCTCGGCGGGCACCCGCGCGGCGCGGACGCCGACCTCCAGCATGGTACCCGGCGCGGACGCGGAAAGGGGCACGTAAGCCATGGCGATGGCCTCGCCCAGCGTCGGCGAGAGCGTCCCGCTGGTGACCTCGCCGACCGGCGCCGGCTCTCCGCTGAGGTGGACGGGATAGCCGTGCCGGGCGATACCACGACCCCGGAGGCGCAGCCCCACCAGCCGCTTTCGCGGTCCCGCATCACGCGCCGCCTCCAGCGCGGCTCGGCCCACGAAGTCGCCCTCCTTCTCGAACTTGACCAGACGGTCCAGGCAGGCCTCCATGGGCGTGGTGTCGGGACCAAGCTCGTTGCCGTAGAGCGGCATGCCGGCCTCCAGCCGGAGGGTATCGCGAGCGCCCAGGCCAGCCGGCACCAGGCCTTCTGCGGCGCCCGCTGCGAGCAGGCGATCCCAGACGTCGGCGGCGTCGTCCGGTGCGAGGAAGAGCTCGAAGCCGTCCTCACCGGTATAGCCGGTGCGAGCCACCAGCGCCGGTGCACCCGCCGCCTCCCCCTCCGCGATGGCGTAGTACTTGAGCGCCGCCAGGTCGACATCCGTGAGTGGCGCCAGGATGCCCCGCGCCGAGGGGCCCTGGATGGCCACCAGCGCGGTGCGGGCCGACGCATCGTCCATGACCGCCTCGAAGCTCTGGAGGCGCTGCTCCAGCTCCTCCGCCACCCGCTCGGCGTTGGAGGCGTTGGGCACCACCAGGAACCGCTCCGCGCCGAGGCGATAGACGATCAGGTCGTCGATGATGCCGCCGTCCGGTGCGGCGATCATGGAATAGTGCGCCCGCCCGACGGCCAGTCGCGTCGGGTCCGTGACGAGCGCGGCAGCCAGTCCCTCCGCCGCGCCCGGGCCGCTGACCCAGACCTCGCCCATGTGCGACAGATCGAAGAGCCCCGCCGCGCGGCGCACCGCATGGTGCTCATCGATGATGCCCGAGTACTGGAGCGGCATCTCCCAGCCGCCGAACCCGACCAGCCGGGCGCCCAACGCGACGTGCCGGTCGCGCAGTGAGGTGCGGTGCAGCGCCGGCGCCTCAGCCGTCATGCCCGACTGCCGTCGGTCACGGGCGCCAGTCCGGCCAGCGGCAATGCACGCTCCACGATCTGTCGCTCCGTCTCGAAGGTCATCAGCGCCTCGGCCTCGGGCAGCGGGACCCAGCGCACCTCGTCGAACTCGTGGTCGTGCGCCGAGAGCTCACCGCCCGTCGCCTCCATCAGGAAGTAGTGCACCGTCTTGTGGATGCGTGAGCCTCGCTGGACGAACCAGTACTCGATGGCGCCCACCGGTTCCAGGATCCTGACCTCCAGCCCGGTCTCCTCGGTGACCTCGCGCAGGGCCGTCTCCTGGGTGGACTCCGCGCCATCGGGCGTGCCCTTGGGCAGGGTCCAGGTCACCCCCACCCGCTCGCGGCGGCGCTTGCCCAGGCAGATCTCGGGACCATGTGCCGCGGTACGGATGACGATCCCCCCCGCCGAGGTCGCCTCCGCGATCGGTAGCCGTGTCCGGGAAGCGGCCTTCAGGCGCGCCACGGTGCCGAGCCGCGGGTGCGCAGGCGGTCGTGTGGCGCCCAGCTC
>JBBSMF010000394.1:0-1834 GCA_038233295.1 Candidatus Limnocylindrales bacterium
CGGAACCCTGGGACGTCACCATCGACCGGTCCGACTGGGGATCCGTCACGCCGATCTCACTGTACCGACGCCGGCTCGCCGATGAGCAGCCGCCGCAGCCGCTGCGTACGGTGCGCCGCATCGTGTCGCTGCCGCTTATGGAGCTGCCCCCCATCGAGGACCTCGGGCGCGAGCTCGGGGAGCGGCGTGCGGACCTATCGGGCCGCATGGAAAGCGGCGAGACGAGGATCACCACGAACCCCATCCGGTACCACGTCGCCTGGCTGGAGCGGATGCTGGAACAGGAAGCAGCAGGCGGGCGCGCGACGGCCATCGACGGGGAAGTCTGGGCCGCCCGTATCGGCGAGTGCGCCATCGTCGGAGCGCCAGGGGAGATATTCGGAGCGATCGGAACGGCCGTGCGGCGCGGGTCCCCGGCCGCCACGACCATCTTCGCCGGCTACAGCCAGGGGTCGCTGGGCTACGTCGCGACTCCCGACGAGTATCCCCTCGGCGGCTACGAGCCGGCGGTCTCGCATCGAGGGTATGGGCAGCCGGCTCCGTTCTCGCCGGATGTCGCCGGGATGATCGAGCGCACGGCACTGGAGCTGCTCGCCGAGCTCTTCGCATGACCGCGGAGCTCCCCGACCTTATCCGCGCGATCGCGGTGGGTGATGATGCCCGCCTTGCTGTGCGCGCCGCGCTCGCCGGCCGTCGGACGGACCTGCCGCTCCGTTTCTGGCGGCAGTCGGCACACCTCACCACCCCGGCCGCCGATGCCGCCATGGCCCGCAAGGCCGTGGAGGGCGGAACGGCCTCCGTCGGCCGCATGCTGGAGCGGCTGAGCCTTACCGGCGACGACTTGGCCGACCGCCTGGAGCTGCCGCGGGATCTTGTCAGGGCGCGGCTGGCGGATCCGTCACGAGCGCCGCTCGTCATGCTGGACGGTGAGGACGCCATCGCGCCGGGTGACGAGGTCGCGGCCCGGGCGATCACCGTCGCCGCCGATACGTTCGCCGACGCGGAGTGGGGCGATGACGGTGCGGCCAGCCTGCGCTTCTATCGACCGACTGGCTTCGACCTGGACACCACGGTCCGGGATCTCTACACGCTGCTCTGGCGGCTGCGCGAGCTGACGCCGGAGGGCCGCGCCTTCCCGCTCGACGGCATCGTCTTTCCCAAGGTGGAGCACCCGGAAGAGGTCGACTTGGTGAACGACCTGCTCTCGCGGGCGGAGGCCTCCCTGGGCCTGGCGGATGGCCTGATCCGTGTCGCCTACCTCGTGGAATCGGGCTGGGCTGCGATGCACCTTGCCGAGATCGCCCAGCGCGCTGCGCCGCGGCTGGCCAGCCTGATCTTCGGCCTGGCCGACTTCAGCGCGGACCTGGGCCTGCCGGCCATCGGCAACGATCACCTGCTCGCCGATTGGGCCCGCGCCGAGATCGTGGCCGGTGCCGGAGCGGTAGGAGTGCCCGCGATAGATGGCATGACCCTGGATTACCCCGTCACGGACCCATCCCTGGACGCGGCGACCAACCGTTCCCGCTGGCTCGACCGGATGCGCCTTGTCTACGACGACGCCGTGCGTGCCCGGGAGCTGGGCATGCTGGGCAAATGGGTCGGTCATCCGGCGCAGTTGTTTGCGGTCCTGCTGGCGTATGAGGCGTCACTTACTGATGAGGCCCTGGAGCACGAGGCGGCAAAGCTGGAGGCATACGGCGCGGCCGTGGCCGCGGACCAGGGCGCGACCATGATCGCGGGCGTCATGAGCGACCGCGCCACCGACCGCCACGCCCGTGTCGTGCTGCGCCAGGCCACGGCGCTCGGCCGCTTCGAGCCGGCGCGAGCCCTGGCA
>JBBSMF010000395.1:0-1817 GCA_038233295.1 Candidatus Limnocylindrales bacterium
CCGTCACTTGTGCGGTGGCTCCTGGCGCTGTCCGTCCGGCGGCCCCTGCGACCGTTCGCGCTCCCGGTCCAGCCACTCCGACCGGAGCATCGCCATCCTGATGCCGTCGATGAAGCCGCCCTCCTGGAAGTATCGGTGGCGCTGGCGCGCCTCGAGCACGAAACCGATGCTCGCGTAGAGGCCCTGTGCCACCTGGTTCTCTGAGTCGGTGTCCAGCCAGATGCGCTCCAGTCGAAGCTCCTGGAAGCCGAAGCGGAGCAGGATCTCGATGGCGTCGCGGCCATGACCCTTTCCGCGCTCCTGCGTGCCGATCGTGACGCCGAAGCTGGCCGAGCCGTTGACGTGGTCGATCTCGAACAGATCGATGCGGCCCACGGGCTGCTCATCCTCCAGTCGCACGACCATGAAGCTGTAGTGGTCCGTGCCTTGGCTGCGCAAGCTGGCGTCGTAACGCTGACGGCGAGCCGCCAGGCTCCTCGGTCGCTCACCAGCCAGCCGGGCCGTCTCGGCATCGACGTACCAGGCGTGGATGAGCTCGACATCTTCGGGCTCGACCGGACGCAGGCGCACCGCGCGGCCACTTAGCATCTACCAGCCGGTCGGCCCTGACGCCGCTCCACCTTGCACATCCGGATGCTAGGCCATAGTCGATGCCGTGCCAGCCACGATCGGCGCCCCGCGTCTGCAAGGCGGCGCCTTGTCCCCGGCTGGCTGGGCGCTTCGACGGCTCGACGAAGGAGGACGAACGACCCGGCGGAGTGGTCCACGAGGTCCGCTATCGGCGAACGCTCTCGGTCAGTACCTGATGGGCTGAGTTTACGGGACACATCTTCCCTGTCGGAAGTGATGTCTTCGTTTCATTCACGGGCCCGTCCCGGGCCGGGGACGGCCGGTGGCGCTTTCCGACATCGCTCGATCCTGTCCAACGGTCTCAGCGGCCTGTTCACGCTTCTGCTCCACCACCGCCTCTACGTGAGCGATCTCGCCGGCTGATCCGCGCCGTCGGCTGTCGAGTGCGCTGAGAGCCGGTGTCCGGCCGTAGACGATGAGCACGTCGCCGGATCGGACCAGCGTCTCACCGCGCGGGACGCCCACGTAGATGCCGTCAGGGCGCTGTACGGCGAGGACCATCATGCCTTCCTTGCGCAGGTTGAGTTCCGTCAACGTCTTGTCGGCGAGCCAGTCACCCGCCCGGACCTCGAGCTCGACGACCTTGTACTCGCCGGCCAGGTGGAGCAGGGACGAATAGTCGCGCACCTCGAGCTCCGTGTAGCGTCGGAGTGCCCACGTCGTGGCGGACGAGATCTGTCGATCGACCCAGCTGCTCGTCGCGAGAATCCAGAGCACGATCAGCCCTCCAGCGAGGAGGGCTAGCCGCGGCACCCATTCACCAGGTCGACCGGCCTCGATGAAGGTGAGCAGGAAGGAGCCGACCACGGCCACGATGCCGGCATTGCCGAGCAGCATCAGGACCATCACGATGCGGCGGCGTACGGGATGGCGGACGACAGCCTCTGACTCGCTGGTCGTGAAGCCGGCTCCCGTGAAGGCTGAGCGCGCTTGGAAGCGGGCCGACTCCTTCGACATCCCGGTCAGGGTCAGCGCGACGGTCGCGATGCGCGTGACGAGAAGGGAGAGGCCGACGATCAGGAGCAGTGAGAGGAGTGCGGTCACGTCCGTATCCAGGGGCGCAGGCGGTCGTGTCCTTGAAGCATCTGGAGGCCGGCAGTCGATGGGCCCATGAGGCTACAGGACCCGATGAGGTCAGGACTCAACGGCGCCTAGCACATGCGTTCTATACTGCGCGACTTGGTTTC
>JBBSMF010000396.1:0-1811 GCA_038233295.1 Candidatus Limnocylindrales bacterium
CGCGATGCGTCCCATGAGCTCGCGCACCAACCCCACGTGACCGAGCACGGCACCGCTCTGGAGCGCCTCCGCCGTATCGCGACCGATGGCACGTTCCGGTATCGCGGCCGGCACGCGGGGCAGCTGGGCCGTGCCACTGGCTAGCGCCGCGAGGCCCAGCTCCAGGCCCGCCGCGATGGCTCCGCCCACGAAGGCACCGCCGGCGTCCACTGCGTCGATCGTGGTGGCCGTGCCAAGGTCGACCACGATGACCGGCGCCCCGTGCAGGCGGAGGGCCGCGAAAGCGTTCAGCAGCCGGTCGGCCCCGATCTTGTCGGACGCGGGGAGGTGCACCGCGATGGGGATGGTGGCGGGGCCGGCGACGAGCAGCGGCCGCCCCAGCCGGCGCGCCAGATCGGCTGCTGCCTCCGTCCAGCGGGGCACCACGCTGACGAGCGCGAAGGCCTCGATGGCGGCGATCGTGGACCCTCCTCCGACGTTCGCTGGATCCAGGCCCAGCGCGTCCGCGAGCAGGCCGTCTACGTCATATGCGGCCAGGCGAGAGCGTGTCGCGGCGCGGCGGACCGCCAGCACCCTTCCGTGGCGGATCACGGCGAGCTTGACCTCGCTGTTCCCGGCGTCGATGGCCACGAGCATGGGCTCGATGATACGTGGCACGCCCGGGCACACCTCGCGAAGGTCGCGGCAGCGAGCTGGATGGGCGGTATCGACAGAGTTCGGGTCCGGTACCATGCTGGCATCCAGGTGCCTCAGCCCGAGCTGCCCCAGCAGGAGCCACCGTGACCATCGAGCCCGTCGCCAAGTTCTTCGTCAACAGCGGCCTGGTCTCGAGCGCGACCGACATCCACCACCTCCTGCGACCCCTGCTCAAGCAGACCGTCGCCTATCGCTACCTGCGGTCCGGGTCGGTCGTCGCCCATGGCACCGGCTGGGTAGAGCGATTGGTGCTGAACGAGCCCGAGGTGTCGTCGTTCTTCACGCCGCTGTCGATCTGCATCAACGTCGATTCATTCGAGCATCTCGAGTTCGAGACGCGACCCGACCAGCTCATCACGTACACGCTCGTGCAGGGCGATGAGCGTGTGGTCCTGGAATTCGCGCCGGTGATGCGCGCCGAGGATGGTGCCGATTCCCCCGGGCAGCAGTCGTTCCGTCTGACGCCCACGCCCGAATACGTGCAGATGGAGCTCTCTGTCCTCGATGGCGGAGAGGCGGAAGCGGCCGCAGGGGAGGGCACTGCCGAGGACTGAGACGCGCGCTTAGGCGACGGAGAGGGGAAGCAGGTAAGCAGGAGGGACCGAGGCGGTGGAAGGGATCGCGTCGTACTTCAAGTTCCGAGAGCGCGGAACCACCATGAGCACGGAGGTCCGTGCCGGCCTGACCACGTTCATGGTCATGGCCTACATCATCTTCGTGAACCCGACGATCCTGTCCAGCGGGGCCCTCGAAGGCGTGGGTCCTCCGTTCCTGGCCGTAGCGGTGGCGACGGCGCTGCTGGCGGGGATCCTGACCATCGCCATGGGCGTGGTGGCGAACTATCCCTTCGCCTTGGCGGCTGGGCTGGGTCTCAACGCCGTGGTCGCCTTCGAGCTGATCCTGGGACGTGGCTTCCTGTGGCAGGAGGCCATGGCGGTCATCGTTTGGGAAGGCATCCTGATCCTGCTCCTGGTCCTGACCGGGCTGCGCGAAGCGATCATGAATGCCATCCCCATGACCCTGAAACGCGCCATCGCGGTGGGCATCGGGCTGTTCATCCTGTTCATCGGGCTGGTGAACGGCGGCTTCGTGGTCTCAACGGGCGCTGTGCCGCC
>JBBSMF010000397.1:0-1800 GCA_038233295.1 Candidatus Limnocylindrales bacterium
GAGTCGCTGCGAGTCTTGCGCGGTGACGTGAGCGGCGTGCGGGCGGAACGCCGTATCGATGCGACCGGCCTGACCGTGAGCCCCGGCTTCATCGATCTCCACTCGCACTCCGGGCTGATGATCCTGGTCGATCCGCGCCATGAGCCGAAGGTCCGCCAAGGAGTGACCACGGAGGTCTTCGGTGTCGATGGGAACTCCTACGCGCCGTTCCGCCGGCCGGAGGACCTGCGCGCCTTCGCCCGGCTGAATGCCGGCCTGGACGGCATCCCCGACATCGCCTACGACTGGGACACGGTCGCTTCCTATCTGGCTCGATTCGACCGCCAGGTCAGCCTCAACCTGTGCTACCTGGTGGGCAACTCCGCGCTGCGCATCGACGCTCTGGGCTGGGACGACGTACCAGCCGACCCGCGGTCGCTGGATCGCATGCGGGCGCTCCTCCGTGAAGCGATGGAGGACGGCGCGGTGGGCATCTCGTCGGGCCTTGACTACCCGCCTGGGTCATTCGCTTCGACGGAGGAGCTGGCCGCTCTCACCCGCCAAGCGGCCGCCCTGGGCGGCATCTACCACACGCACGTGCGCTACGCGCTGGGTGACCGCTTCCTGGATCCGTTCCGCGAGGCCATCCAGATCGGGCGCCTCGGCGAGGGGCCTGTCCACATCACGCACTTCTACCATCGCCAGACGTTCCCCGGCCGCCCGGAGCAGATGCTGGCGCTGGTCGATGACGCCCGGGCCGAAGGGCTTGACGTGACCTTCGACTCCTACCCCTACGAGTGGGCCAGCACGCGCCTGCTCATCATGCTGCCGCCCTGGACCCAGGCCGGCGGTCCGGACGCCACGCTCGAGCGTCTGGCGGACCCGGACGTCCGCGACCGCCTGCGTGACGAGATCGGCCTGCGCGGCCGTTCCTACGCCGGCGCCGATCCCTGGGCAGATCTGCGACTGGGCTACTTCGGGCGACCGGAGAACCTCCGCTGGGAGGGCCGGACGCTTTCGGAGTACATGGCCGCCACAGGGCAGGATGTCGTGGATGCCATCTGCGAGCTGCTGCAGGGCGAGGATCTACGGGTCAACCAGGTCACGCCGGGACCCTGGACGGAGGGACTGCCGCCCTTCATCCGCCATCCGGTGGGCATGTTCGGCACGGACTCGACCTTCATCGGGGATAAGCCCAGTCCGCGGACGTACGGCTCGTTCCCCAGGGTGCTGGGCGAGTTCGTTCGCGACATGGCGCTCATCTCACTGCCCGAGGCGGTCCGCAAGATGACCTCCTACCCCGCGCAGCGCCTGGGCATTCCCGACCGGGGCCTGTTGCGCGACGGCCTCAAGGCAGACATCTGCATCTTCGATGCGGCCACTGTGCGCGCCACGGCGACCTACGATGAGCCGCGGCAGTTTCCCGAGGGCATCCCCTACGTCATCGTCAATGGGGAGCTGGTCGTGGATGGTGGCCAGCACACTGGCGCGCTGCCCGGCCGGACCCTGCGCCGCGGGCAAGCCGACTGAGGAGGAGGCACTACCGGTCTCGCCTAGAAGCGAGGCTTGAAGACCATCAGCATGAGGATCACGACGGTGAGTATGGTGAGGGCCGCGCCCGCTGCCTGGATGCGCTTGAGGTCTGCGGCGATATGGGCGGGTGGACCGCCCGGCGCACCGGCAGCGGGATCACGGGGCGGTAGCGGCGTGCTGGTCGCCTCGATGAGGCGGTTGCTCGCCGGACCGGTCACGAGGACGGCGATCAGCAACGCGATGACATAGAGAACGATGGAGAGCAGCAGCCAGGGCTCTCGAAGCACA
>JBBSMF010000398.1:0-1797 GCA_038233295.1 Candidatus Limnocylindrales bacterium
ACCGCGATGGGCTGGATGATGAGCATCGCGCCGATGGCTGCGGCTACGCCGCGGCCGCCGTGCAGTCGAAGGAAGATGGAGCGGCTGGAACCCAGCACAGCGGCGATGCCCGTGACCGCCTGGACCAGCTGGTCAGCACCGACCAGAACGGCCACGATGACCGGCACGGCCCCCTTGGTGATATCCAGCAGACCCACGGCCAGACCACGTCCCGGGCCCATCGCCCGCAACGCGTTCGTGCCGCCCGTGCGGCCGCTGCCTACGCTCCGTGGGTCACGCCCCCCGGTCAACCGAGCGACGATGACGCCCATCGGCAGCGATCCGATGAGATAGCCCGCCAGTACCAGCACCAGCCCTTGGACAAGCGAGGGTTCCATCGCGCGGAAGTATAGGACCGCGCCGGCCGTGCCCGTTATGGCGGTGGCCCGGCTGCCATGCCCGGCATCCCAGTTGGTACCATCCCCCGGTGACCTTCCCCTCGGCGGATCGCTGACCCGTGGCCGTCGGCTCCTCGAACAGCTTCGACCTCGTGGTGCTGGGCGCGGGCACGGGCGGCTACTCGGCGGCCTTCCGTGCCGGGCAACTCGGCCTCAAGGTCGCGCTCGTGGACGAAGGACCGCGTATCGGTGGGACTTGTCTGCTGCGCGGCTGCATCCCCACCAAGGCCATGCTGGAGTCGGCCGACCTGGTGGACAAGGTCAGGCAGGCAGGCACCTTCGGTATCAAGGTCGGTGAGACCAGCGTGGATTACAGCGTCATCGCCGCGCGGCGCGACCAGATCGTGGATCGCCTTACCAAGGGCCTGGGATCGCTCATCAAGAAGAACAAGGTCGAGCACATCCGGGGACGCGGCGTGCTCCAGTCGGGCAAGAAGATCAAGGTCGCCAAGCTCGATGAGAACGGCATGCCCGCCGGCGACATCGTCCTGGAGGGCACGGACGTCATCCTGGCCACGGGTAGCCGCGTCAAGAGCCTGCCCGGGCTGGAGCCGGACGGCGAACGCATCGTGACCAGCGATGACGTGCTCCGGACCAGCACGCTGCCAGAGAGCATGATCGTGGTCGGTGCCGGTGCGGTGGGCGTGGAGTTCGCATCGTTCTATCAGGACATGGGCGTGCAGGTCACCGTGTTGGAGTACGCGCCGGCCATCGTGCCGTTGGAGGACGCCGACGTCTCCCGGGACCTTGAGCGTTCCTTCAAGAAGCGCGGAATGACCGTCATCACCAGCGCACGCTTCGACCCCGCGTCTGTCTCCGCGGACGATGCGGGCGTCCGGGTGGCGGTAAGCAGGGTAGGCAGGGAAGGCGATGAGCCGGCCGAGCTGCGCGCCAGCCAGATGCTCGTGGCCACCGGCCGCGCGCCCAACACCGATGGCGTGGGACTGGAGAACACGCGCGCCAAGGTGGAGAAGGGCATCGTTCAGGTCAACGCCCACATGCGCACGGCCGAGCCGCATCTCTACGCCATCGGCGACATCATCGGCGGCCTTTGGCTGGCGCACGTGGCGGCCCACGAGGGCATCGCGGCGGTGCACTCCATCGTCGGCGCGGAGCACGAGCCGGTCGACTACCTGAAGATGCCCCGCGCCACATATGCCCGCCCTCAGATCGCCTCGATCGGCCGCACCCAGGCCGAGTGCGAGCGCGACGGTATCCCCGTCAAGATCGGCAAGATGCCCTTCCAGGCCGTGGGCAAGGCGCTCATCGGCGGCGACTACGAGGGCTTCACCAAGGTCATCGCGCACAAGGAGACCGATGAGCTCCTGGGTGTGCACATGATCGGGCCCCATGTGACCGA
>JBBSMF010000399.1:0-1781 GCA_038233295.1 Candidatus Limnocylindrales bacterium
CCGGTCACGTTCACGACGCACGTCGGTCCGAGCTGGTCGATGGGGCTGGGACATGCCGCCAGCGGGGAATGACCATGGAGCCAGAGCGGCGGACGCAGATGACGCGCCAACCAGTCGTAGGCCCGGAAGCCGCGATGATATCGATCGCACGGCACGTCGCCGGTGCCAGCCGGTGGCACATGGCTGATGAGCAGCAGCGGTTGACGGCCCCGGCCGATGAGGCGAAAGGCCAGGCGCATGACCTGCACCCAGGCCCCTAGGTCGTCTCGGTCGGCGCGTCCATCGCGAGCTCCGGGCCAGTTGAAGCCGGCCAGTCTGATGGCGCCCACGCGCACCGGCTTACCGTCGACCAGGGCTTCGGGCAGGACGTGGCGGTGCTCCGACCAACCAAGGCCTCGATCGTGGTTACCGTGGACGAAGTGGAGCGGCGCCATGAAGGCGTCACCCAGCATGGCGAGATAAGCCGGATCCAGGTCGCCGCAGCCGACGATGAGGTCGATGCGGCCGAGCGATCGACGGACCTCCGGGAACTCCAACGCCGGATCGACCTCATCGGAGACCGCCAGCACTCGAAACACGGGACCCTCGATCACGACCTCGGGATTGACCGGCCAGGGGATCTCCAGCCGGCGGATCATGGCCGCTCGTCGTGGTCGGGCGTGGTGTCGGGCGGCGGCGTGGTGGCGGGCGGCGGCGGCGGCGTCGCCTCCCCTGCGCCCGCGGCTGCGGCGTCGGTCGCGGCTGCGGCGCGGGCGCGGTCGACGACGGCGTCGTCTTCCCTCGCGTCGTGGAACGCGCGCCGCTCTGCCTGCAGCCGCGACGGCTCCACTGACTCCCGTCCCAGTGAGGTCGAGCGGCGCCGGCCGGTGCCAGCCGCCCGCAGGTCGCCACTGCCCTCCAGATAGGGCGCGATGCGCGAGGCGGTCGCACGCGATCCAGGCATGCGCAGCTCGGTGACGTTGGCGTCCACCGCGACCTGCCCCATGGTCAGTCCTGCTGCCACCCGGTTGTGCCCGTCCAGGATCCAGTAGCCGTCGCCGAACTTGAGCAGGTCCACGGGGGGCAAGGTATCGAGTCGCTCGAGCGCGTTCTGGATCCGCCGGAAGCGCCCCTCCCAGTCCGCTCCTCGACGAGGCTTGAGGGGCAGGAAGTCGGAGCCCCGTTGCGCGGGTCCTTCGACGGCCGTGCCCAGGATGGACTCGATGGGCACGATCTTGAGGCCGATCTCACGCGGAGCCGCACGCCGCGCTTCGGGGTGCACGTCATAGATGAGCTTGAGCGGCTCGGAGGGGTGTCCCCTGGATCGGCGCTTGCGAGTCCGGCTACGCTCGTCCAGCCGCCGTCGGGCCCCTGAGGCAAGCTCCTCGACCTCATGGATGATCGGACGGGCGACCGATCCCATCGAATCGGCGGCTACCGAGGCGGCGGCGGAGGCGGCTGAACCGGCGGCGGACGCCACCGAGCCGACGCTGCCCGCAAGGGATGATGCGGCCGAGGCGATAGTGCTGGCTCGAGAGTGCTCCGTCTCCTCGTTCGCGGACGTGTCCCGCGCAGCCTGGGCGGCTGGATCGGCGGCAGGTACGGCGGACGAGCCGAGCGGCTGGACATCAGAGCCGAGCGCCTGGTCGTCAGAGTCTGGCGTCGTGGGATCGCCGGCGACGTCGGGCGGAGCGGTCTCTCGGCGACGGCGTCCCTGTGGGGAGCGAGTCATCAGCCATAGCCTACGCCAGCCCGAGCCTGGCACGCGGAGGTCGTGACACGTGAGGTGGCACGGGAGCGTC
>JBBSMF010000400.1:0-1763 GCA_038233295.1 Candidatus Limnocylindrales bacterium
CTGCCGTACCTGCTACAGCGAGCTCGAGCCGCGGGACATCTTCGAGCGCGCCACCGACGGCCGCGTCGCTGAACAGAAGCAGCAGGATCTGATCCGGCGCGTGATCGAGTCCGGCCACGGCTCGACCATCGAGCACATCGTTTTCACGTTCGCCATCAGCGGCGTGACCCGGACCCTCAGCCACCAGTTGGTACGCCATCGGGCGGGCGTCGCTTTCGATCAGCAGTCCCAGCGGTACCTCGACTACAAGAAGCCGTCATACATGGTGCCCGGCACCGTCAGCGATGCGCCGGAGGAGCTGCGGGACCGGTTCGTGGCGGAGATGGACGGATCGCTCTCGTTCTATGGCGAGCTGCTGGAGGCCGGAGTGCCCGGTGAGGACGCCCGCTTCGTGATGCCCAACGCCACGCGCACCAACCTGATCATGACCGCCAACCTGCGCTCGCTGATCCACATGTCGGGGCTGCGCCTCTGCACCATGGCCCAGTGGGAGATCCGCCGGCTCTTCCAGCTGATCCGCCACGAGGTCTTCTCCGTCAGCCCCTTCCTGGGCTCCTTCCTGGCACCCAAGTGCGTCCCGCTGGGCTACTGCGACGAGGATCGCAACCGCGATGAGCACTGCCCCATCCGGCCTCACAAGGACACAGTGCTGAACGCCTGGGCGGAGAAACGCGCCGAGGCGAAGCGCGCCGGCCGCGAGCTCAAGACGCTCTGAGCCCGGCCAAGGAGTGACGATGAACGCGGCTAAGCTGAGGCTGGGACACATCGACGCGGCCGAGGTCCACCTCGAGCCGCAGCCTCTGCCCATGGCGCTGGGCATCGTCCTGGGCGCGGCCAAGCTGGCCACCCTGCGGTATGTCGCGGAGTCGGTGATCGATCCTCACCAGCCGAAGTACAAGGGCAAGGCGATGCGCATCCGCGCCGTGGGCTATATCGGTGGTCTCGCCCTGGTCCCGGGCGCCTGGTGGTTGCGCGGCCGGCGGGAGCGCTTCCCGGTGGTGGCCGACCTGGCGGTCACGGTGCCGCTGCTCATCGATGCCGCCGGCAACGCCCATGGCATCTACGACGAAGCCCGGCTCGACGATCTGGTCCACTTCTTCAATACCACGACGCTGGCCTCCCTGTTCGGGGCGGTGATCTCCCCTCACGTGGGATCGCGGACCACCGCCGCCGGTGCCACCATCGCCTTCGGCGTCGTGGGCGAGATCGCCTTCGACACCACGGAGTACGTTGCCGAAGCGATCGGATTCGAGGGGCTCGGACTCTCCCGCGAGGACACCTTGGCGGATATCGCGGCAGCCACCATCGGCGCGTGCATCGCGGGCGCCATCACTTGGGCCCGCTGGCGGCCACCATCCGAGGCCATCTGACGTCGTTCACGGTCCCAACGACCCGATCCGGCTAACGCGACCGGGCGGCGCGGTCTTCGTGGAGGGTCGCCTGAAGCGTCGGAGGACCGCCTGAAACGTCGTGGCACAGCTGGCGAGCGTGGTGGATCACGAAGCTTGGAGCGCAACCACGCGTCTCCTCAGGCTGGCGCTCCACCGGCGAGCACCACGAAGCGTCGCAGGACACGTGCCAAGCGCGGCCCGGCTTCGTGGGCGGCAGCCAGCACCTCTTCGTGGGTCAGTGGCTGGCCGGTGATGCCGGCACCGGCGTTGGTCACCAGTGAGACGCCACAGACCTTCATGCCGGCCCAGCGCGCGGCGATGGCCTCCAAGACCGTGGACATCCCGACTGCGTCGGCACCCAGCGTTCGCAGC
>JBBSMF010000401.1:0-1751 GCA_038233295.1 Candidatus Limnocylindrales bacterium
CCACCAGCGACCAGCCCACCAGCGCCACCACCACGGCTGTATCCAGGCCGCCCAGGAAGCCTCCACATGGTATCGCGCCGGAGAGCCCATCCCCGCCCAGCATCCCCTCGAAGCGTCGGAAGGGGGTCGATGAGCGGCTCGCTCAGAGCCACCACGGTGGGCCGGAACTGCGTGACCGCGTGGGGCAACTCCACCAAGCCCATCACCAGCCGCAGCGTCAGCAGCGCCTGGATCGCTCCGAAGGCGAGGACCGCGAGCCGCGAGAGGAGCGGGATGAGCACCCGCGCAGTCTAGCCAGCGTCGGCCAGCCGGTAGACCGCACCTGCAAGGCCTCTGCAACTCGCCCCGCGCCGCCGCCGTCGCTGCCAGCAGCGGGCGTCCCTCACGCTAACACCGACCCGACCGAGCGCACCCGGGCCAGCTGCCGAGCCGGCACCAGTCGGATGATCCCGAGCCCATCGCCGCCGATCGGCGGCCAAAGGAGCACACGATGTCCAGCGTGACCGAAAGCATCGACGTCAATGTCCCCGTACGGACCGCCTACGACCAGTGGACGCAGTTCGAAGAGTTCCCCAAGTTCATGAAGAACATCAAGCAGATCCGCCAGCTCGACGACACGCACCTGGAGTGGACCGCCGAGATCGCAGGCAAGGAAAAGGTCTGGCAGGCCGAGGTCACCGAGCAGAACCCTGATGAGCGCGTGGCGTGGAAGGCGACAGAAGGTGCCTCGAACTCCGGCGTGGTGACCTTCCACCGCATCGATGACAGCGTCACTCGCGTCACCGTTCAGATGGACATCGATCCCGAAGGCGTCCTTGAGAACGTCGGCGATGCGCTGGGCGTACCTGACCGCAGCGTCAAGGGCGACCTCGAGCGCTTCAAGGAGTTCATCGAGAGTCGTGGCGTCGAGACCGGTGCCTGGCGCGGCGAGGTCGAGCAGACCGCCGTCAGCTAGGTCCGTCTCACTTCCGATCCCAGACAGGGGCACCGAAAGGTGCCTCTTGTCGATTCAGGGCATGAGGAGAAGATCATGGCAGAGGAACGCACGATGACCGACGGTCAAGCTGAAGGATCGATGCTGGGGCCGGACGACGCTCCGGGAGGCTCGATGCCTACACCGGAACCGCCGCCGCCGGACATGGCCCCCGATTCGACGGCCGACGATGCAGGCGATGCCGGAACGACCGGAAGCGGCGGCAGCCCCGAGAAGGACCCCAGCGATTGGGTCACCGGCAACGAGGCCATGACCGGACCGCAGCGCTCGTACCTGGAAACGCTCTCCCGGGAGGCCGGCGAGAAGCTCGATGCCTCGCTGACCAAGGCGCAGGCCTCCGAGCGCATCGATGAGCTCCAGGCGCGCACCGGGCGAGGGCAAGGCTCTTGACCGTCGGGGTGGTCCGTGCCTTCAGGGTGGTCAGTGCGGCCGTCCGCTGAGCGTCAGCTCGTGGCGTCGCGCTCGTAGACCGTGGGATCGACCGGCGTGGGCAGCCGCTCTCCGCGCAACCCCGCCATCAGGTTCGCGGCTGCCATCTCCGCCATGCGGTCCCGAGTCGCCTCAGAGCCCGACGCGATGTGCGGCACGACCAGGCAGTTGGGCAATGTGACGAGCGGATGATCGGCGCGCAACGGCTCCGGATCGGTGACATCCAGGCCCGCCCCGAAGAGTCGCCCTGACTTCAGCGCGTCGTAGAGAGCCTCGTGGTCGATGACCGGCCCGCGGCTGGTATTGATGACGACCGCTCCCTGTTTCA
>JBBSMF010000402.1:0-1686 GCA_038233295.1 Candidatus Limnocylindrales bacterium
AGGCCGGAAGCGATGCCCTTGGCCATGACCACTATGTCGGGGACGACTCCCCAGTGCTCCACGGCGAACATGCGGCCGGTCCGGCCGAAGCCGGTCTGGATCTCATCCGCGATGAGCAACATGCCGTGCTGCCGGGTGATCTCCCGGAGACGTGGCAGGAAACCGGGCGGCGGCACGATGTAGCCGCCCTCGCCCATGACCGGCTCCACGACGACCGCCGCTACCCGGCGTGGGTCGACCATCTGGGCGAACAGGGTCTCCAGCTGAGCCTCCCAGTCGCAGGTGCAGGCGTCCGCTGGATGGGTTCCGGCAGCGGCGCGGTAGCAGTAGGGATATGCGGTGTGGTAGACCGATCCCGGCAGCGGCTCGAAGTCGCCACGGACCGTGACGCGCGAGCTGGTAAGGGCCATGGTCTGCGCCGTGCGACCGTGAAAACCGCCGCGGAAGGCGATGATGGCCGGGCGCCCCGTGGCCACCCGGGCGAGCTTGACGGCGGCCTCGACGGCCTCGGCGCCGCTGTTCGCCAGGAATGCCCCCCAACCGTCCCCCGGCATCAGCCGCGCGAGCCGTTCGTGGAGGCGGAGCCCCTGCTCGTGGTAGACGATGTTCTGCTGGCCGTGGAGGAGCCGCGCGGCCTGCTCCGCCACGGCGCGCGCGACGCGCGGATGGGCATGGCCGGTATTGGTGACCCCGATGCCGGAGGTGTAGTCGAGATAGCGCTCGCCAGCCGTGGTGTAGAGCCACGATCCCTCGCCCCGCTCGATCAGCAGGTCGGTGTAGCGCGCCCAGACGGCTGGGACGACGGAACGGTCGGGTGTCTTCACGGTCTCACGGCCCCGGCTCGTCAAGAGCGCCCTCTTTGGAGTCCTGCGGCTTCCACCGGATCGGGCCGTTGTCGCCTCTGGACGAACGTCGATAGCGCGACCATACCCACCGCCACGAGAAAGATGATGGTGCCCACGACGTTCACCTGCACCGGGATCCCGCGCTGCTGAGAACCGTAGATGTAGAGCGGGAAGGTGGTCGCCTGACCGGAGGTGAAGACGGTGATGACGTAGTCGTCGATGGACAGGCTGAAGGCCAACAGAGCGGCGGCCATGACGCCGGGCAGGATGAGCGGGAAGGTCACGCGCCAGAAGGTGGTCCACTCGTTCGCGCCCAGGTCCATGGCGGCTTCCTCGAGGTGCTGGGGAAAGCCCTGAAGGCGGGCCCGCATGGTCACCACCACGTAGCTGATGTTGAACATGATGTGAGCGATGAGGATGGTGTGAAAGCCAAGGGGAAAGAAGGTGCCCTGGGGCACGAAGGCGTACTGCGTGGAGGCCAGGAAGAGCGTCAGCAGCGAGACGCCCAGGACGATCTCCGGCGTCGACATGGGCAGGAAGATCAACAGGTTTATGGACGAGCGGCCACGGAACCGGTGGCGCACCAGGGCCAGCCCGATGAGCACCCCCAGGCCGGTCGCCGCGAGGGTCGCGAAAAGCGCCACCAGGAGACTGGTGGTGACCGCCTCCGCCAGTCCCGGCTGGCCCAGCGGATCGAACCAGGACTCCAGTGAGAAGCCGCGCCAGCTGATGTTCGACCGTCCACTGGGATCGTTGAAGCTGAACAGGATCATGATCAGGACCGGCAGCGCCAGGTAGAGGACCGCCAGCACCACGTAGAGGGGCAGCAGCCAGCGGTCCA
>JBBSMF010000403.1:0-1685 GCA_038233295.1 Candidatus Limnocylindrales bacterium
GTCCGACGCAAGGGCTATCGCCTGACCATCGAGGCGCTCCGCCACCTGCCTGTCGACGTCGTGGCTCTCTTCGCCGGGGGTCCCATCGCCGGGCGCGAGGCGCGCGCCGAGGAGCTGCGAGCCTACGCCGGGCAGCTCGGTGTGAGCGATCGGGTGATCATCACGGGCTACGTGGCGGCGGAGCGCCTGGAGCAGGCGTTGGCCGCCACGCACGTCGCCCTCTGCCCCTTTCGCGACATGTCCGCCTCCGGGTCCCTCTCGACCTGGATCAGCACGGGGCGGCCTATCGTGACATCCGACCTGCCCCAGGTCCGCGAGTACGACGCCCTGGAGCCGGGTGCGCTGCGCATCTTCCAGCCGTTGCGTGCGGAGACGCTGGCGGAAGCTGTGAAAGCGGTCCTGGACGAGGGACCGCCGCTCCATGACGTGCGTGTCGCTGCCCTGGCCGAGCGACTGTCCACGCCGCGCGTCGTGGAAAGGTATGTGGAGGCATATCGAGGTTCGCTCCAGCCGCTCCGGTGAGAGCCAGATCCGCACGGCAGCCACGAGGGCGGGATCGATCCATGCGGTGGTCCAAGGAAGGGGTCGCGTATCGAAGCTTCGAGGCGTTCGTTTCCTTCAGGTTCCCACCAGGCGAGCGCTATTCCGGATGGATGAACCCGATGATACCCACGGATTCAGAGCCGGTCGCGCCGCCCTTCTGCCGCGAGTCGATCGACGATGCGCTTGACATCCTGTGCCCGATCGGCGGCGCAGACCAGCAGCGCATCGGGAGTGTCGATGACCACCATCCCCTGCAGGCCGACCGTCGCCACCAGGCGGCCGCCGACGGCATGGACCAGAAGATCGGATGATTCGATGTCGATGGTGGCCGCGCCTTCACCCGCCTGCGCAACGACCGATGAGCCGCCCTGCGCGGAAGCGTCAGCAGTCAGCGCCTCGAGTAACGCAGCCCACGAGCCCAGGTCGCTCCAGCCGACATCGATGGGCACCACAGCCACTCTCCCCTCGAGAGAGGCCGGCTCCAGCAGCGCGTAGTCGATGGAGGTGGCGCGGACCTCCCCGTAGGCGGCCGCAAGATCGCGGCTCTCCAGTCCGGCGCGCACCGCGTCAAGGATGTCCGGCGCATGGCGGCCCAATCCCTCCAGCAGCGCATCCCGTCGCCACACGAAGATGCCCGCATTCCATTGAGCATGGCCATCCTCGATCAGCTCGCGGGCACGCTCCTCCGACGGCTTCTCAAGGAAACGCTCCACGGTGAACGTGCGCATGCCGCCCACCACCCTGGGCTGGTCGCGCGCCAGGACGTAGCCGTAGCCGGTCTCCGGAGCGTCCGGCTTGATACCCAGCGTCACCAGCGAACCGTCGGCTGCCACCTCCGCGGCGGCCGCCAGCGCCGCGCGGAAGCCCGCCGCGTCCGCGATGCGGTGATCGGCGGGCAACACCACCATCACGTCGTCAGCGGCCCGCTCGATGGCCAACGCCGCGAGCGCCACGGCGGCTGCCGTGTTGCGGCCCACCGGCTCCGTCACCAGATTGGCTTCGGGAACGGCGCCCAGCTGCTCGTGCACCAGGCCGGCATAGCGGCCGTCCGCCACCAGAAACACGTCCCCGGGCTCGATCAGCGGCCGGAGCCGCGCCACAGTGCCTTGGAGCAGCGTCTCCTCGCCGGTCAGGGCCAGGAA
>JBBSMF010000404.1:0-1651 GCA_038233295.1 Candidatus Limnocylindrales bacterium
CCACCCCCGGTCGGATCTGCCAGGGTCGTGGATCGATCGAGCCTCCCAGCGCTTCTCAACCCTCGCGGGTGGCGATCTCGTCCAGGTAGCTCTTGATGCCGGGCATGGCGGTCATCCGGTCGCGGAAGTAGTCGTTCACGGCCAGCATCGCCGCAGTTCGGACGCCCTCGATATCCTGCTGACGGGTCTCGTGGTCGCCACGGTCCGAGAGGCTGTCGCGGAGCCGCAGCAGGTGGCCCACGATGGTCGACTCCGCTTCGCCCTCCAAGGCCTTGATGGCCGACATTATGAGCTGGTCGGTCTGGCCAACGACCATCTCCGGATCGAATTGCGACCCTTCATCGGTCGCCTCGTCCAGCGTCCGCACCAGCGCCGCGACCTGGTACATGGCCGTCACCTGATCATCGAACAGCTCACGCAGGTAGGCCGCTTCGTGATAGCGGCCGGTGAGCCGAAAGATGTTGTACAGCCGCCGCGCGGCCTTGCCATAGTTGAGGTCCTTGACGGTGTACTTCCAGACTTCCTGCTCCAACTGGTCGACATAGCCATCGACCGCGTCGCCGGTCAGCTCCTTCACCAGGCGTGAGAACAGGGGGATGGACTCGGCCTCCAGGTAGACCTCCTGGAAGTACGGATCCAGGTAGCCGTCCAGCGGGATGATCTTGCCCTCGGGGTCCTCCCAGGTGGGATCGAGCACGTTGGACGCGTTGGCCAGCCTCCCCCGGACCTCGTCCGCGACGACCCAGTCCAGCTTGCACCAGCCCGGATCAGTGGCTGCCTCCCGCCAGGTCATCTCGTGGGTCCCGCCTTCCTCGAGCTGGAGCTCGACTCGGCCGGCCTGGACCGCTGCCGGCTGCCACCGGATGGGAGTGCCCTTCTTGACGGGCTTGCCACCGACGCTGCCCGCCTGGTGCCAGGTCCCGAAGGTCACCTCGCACAGTCTGTGCGTCGGGCCGCGGAACGTGGCCAGCGCCTTGTCTCGGATGACATCGGCCAGGATGGAACAGGCTTCGTCGCGCGACGGCGCCTTGATATGGACGCGCTCGAAGAAGTCGGCATCGGCCGGGAAGTCATGGATCTTGCTCTGGGCAGCGGACCCGGAGAGGGCCAGCGCGGTGGCCACACCAGGACGATCCTCCAGACCGACGATGGCCGCCACCTTGCGGAAGTGGCGCAGATCCTCGGGCTTGAAGTCGAGCATCGTCACCCGGTGTCCGTACACGCCGCTGCCCACGTCCAGCACGACGTCCCCGCCCGTGACCTCTGCTGCCATGGCCGCGATCCACTCGGCCGCCTCGCCCTCGTCCAGCTCGACGCCCATCCGCTCGGCCGATTCGACCACCCGAGCGATCGCCTCATCCTCACTGATGGGCGGCGTGCCCTCCGCCGTCATCCCGCTCCCTGGTTGTCGATCTGCGCTCTCTGGAGCCGCCCGGAATAATCGATGTAGATCGACTTCCATTCGGTGTAGGTGTCCAGCGCCACATGGCCGGCTTCCCGGTGCCCGTTGCCGGTGCCCTTCCAGCCGCCGAAGGGCAGATGCGTCTCGGCGCCGATGGTGCCGGCGTTGACGTAGACGATGCCCGTCTCGAAGTCACGCATCGCCCGGAACGCCGTGTTCGTGTCGCGGGTGTAGATGCTCGAGGAGAGC
>JBBSMF010000405.1:0-1617 GCA_038233295.1 Candidatus Limnocylindrales bacterium
ATGCTCATGCTGGTGACGCTGGCTCTCGCCGTGGACGACGCCAACTGGGCGGGCTTCGGTCCCAGCGACGGTCACCAGACCGGGTTCCTGCCGCTGGCCGTCGTGCTGGCCGGCCTGACGGGGTTCCTCCTGGCCAAGTCGCGCCTGCGGGCCTTGCTGGCCCACGCGGCGGGCGCCGTCCTGGGCTCCGCCTACCTGCTGGTCGCCGTCAGCGAGTCGGTCTCGGCCGCGCCAGGGCTCCATGACCGCCTTCGGGCGTTGGCGGAATCCACGGTGATCTTCTACACCGACCTGGTGGTGCTGGGCATCCGCTCGGCGGAGACGTCCGTGTTCCTCCTGTTGTTGGGCGCGCTCATCTGGGCCGTGGGCCAGTTCGCGGCCTTCAACATCTTCCGTCGCGGCCGGGCCATGCCGGCCGTGGTGGCGGCGGGCTTGGCGCTGCTCATCAACATGTCCATCACGGTCCGCTTCCAGTACGTCCACCTGATCATCTTCAGCGCCGTCGCGATGCTATTGCTGGTGCGCATGAACCTCCTCACTCAGCGTGAGGGCTGGCGCCGTCGGAGGATCGGTGATGCCGGCTACGTCTCGGGATTGTTCATGCGTGGCGGCTTGGCCTTCGTGCTGCTCACGCTGTCGGGCTCCATCGTGCTGGCCGCCACGGCCAGCTCCGCGCCGCTGGCGAACGCCTGGCGCAACGCCGACGAGCACCTGCTGACCATCGGCACGGAGGTCAATCGCTGGGTGGGCGGCGTGACCGGCGCCGCCCGCGGGCCCAGCGGCCTGTTCAGCTCCAGCCAGACCATCCGTGGCATATGGGAGTCATCCACCGAGGTCGTCTTCCGGGCCACCTCCAGCGATGATGAGGGCCGCTATTGGCGTGGCGCTGTCTACGACCACTTCGACGGCTTCACGTGGCAGCAGCTTGGCCGCTCACGGCTCGACGTCCCGGCCGGCGAGGACCTGCTGGCAGAGAGCTACGATTCGGTGCTGGAGTCGGGTGGCCGGCGCGATGTCACGCTGACGGTGACCTCGGTCGACCTGGCCGGCGGCACGATCGTCGCCCCGGAGACACCGCTGAGCATCGATCGAGACGCGGAGGTCCTCACCAACGAGCCAGGCGGTCCCCTGGTGGCCGTCGACCTGCGCGATGCCGTCGATCCAGGCGAGAGCTATACCGTGACCGCATCGGTGCCCGTTCCCGACGCTGATCGGGCGATCACGGCCACGGACCTGGCCGCTGCAGGCGTGGAGTACCCGTCCTGGACGCGCCGCTTCGTGGACATCCGCCCGGGCTCCATCGGCGACCTGACCTACGAGACCGGCGAGCGCATCGTCTCCCGGCTGCCGGCCGACCGCCGCGATCCATATCACGTGGCCGAGGCGATCCAGCAGTTCCTGTACCGGGACGGGGGCTTCCAGTACCGCACGGACGTGCGCGGACTGTGCGGGCGGGAGAAGGTCGTCGACTGCTTCCTGACCTCCCGGCGGGGCTACTGCGAGTACTTCGCCACGACCATGGCGATGCTCCTGCGCACCCAGCAGATCCCGGCGCGCATGGCCATGGGCTATCTGCCCGGTCGTGAGCTGGCCGACGGGTCCTGGGAGGTCGACCGC
>JBBSMF010000406.1:0-1587 GCA_038233295.1 Candidatus Limnocylindrales bacterium
CGCCCGTGAGGCAAGCGTGAAGAGGGCCGCGGCCTCCATCTCGAAGGCCAGGATCCCGCGGCCGCGCCACTTGGTGACGTAGTCGGCGTCGGGATTGTAGAAGACGTCCACGGTGGCCACGGGACCCACGAAAGGCTTCACGCCACGCGCAGCAGCGGCATCCACCAGCGCCCGGGTCAGCTCGAAGTCCGCCGCCGGCGCATACGGGTCGCCGTGCAGGTAGGTGCGCGTGGATCCATCGACCGGAGCGGCCGCGGTGGCCACCACTAGGTCTCCGGTATGGATGCCGCGCCCGATGCCGCCGCACGTTCCGACGCGCACCAGTCGCTTGGCGCCCAATCGCAGGAGTTCCTCGACCACGATCGACAGCGAGGGCGTGCCCATTCCCGTGGTCTGGACGCTCACCGGCTGGCCCTGGTACGTGCCCGTGTAGCCGTACATTCCGCGGTGGTCATTCACGCGGCGAGCGTTCTCCAGGCCGCCGTCGAAGAGGCTGGCGACGCGGGTGGCGCGGTTGGGGTCGCCGGGCAGCAGGACGAGGGGTGCGTAGTCGCCCTCTTCGGCACGCAGATGGATCTGGGGCATGGTGGTTCGGGGCTCCTAGGGATGATGGGTCGTCCGACGGGCTGCGGTGAGTCTACCGACTGACCGGCCGGTCGCCGCCGCTCGGTCTCCGCCGCTCGCCTGACTGCCCTGTTGCCGCCGCTCGTCCGGGTCGGCTACCGTGCGCCGATGAGCGACCCTTCCGCCAGCGGCAGCCCGGCTCGCGGCGCGACCGTCCGGTTCGAGCACGTCACCAAGCGCTACGAGGTCAAGGAGAAGGGCCCCGGCGCGGTCAACGACCTTACGTTGGACGTCCCGGCCGGCAAGATCTGCGTCCTGGTCGGACCATCGGGCTGCGGCAAGACCACCAGCCTGAAGATGGTCAACCGCCTCATCGAACCGACCAGCGGGCGCATCCTTATCGACGGCACGGACATCGGCCGCCAGGATCCGATCGCCCTGCGCCGCGGGATCGGCTACGTCATCCAGCACACGGGACTCTTCCCGCACCAGAAAGTGGGCGAGAACGTGGCCGTCGTGCCGCGCCTGCTGGGCTGGGACGCCAAACGACGCCGCGAGCGCACCGAGGAGCTGCTGGGCCTGGTGGGGCTGGACCCGGCGCGCTATCGCGACCGCTATCCCAGCCAGCTCTCCGGCGGCGAGCGTCAACGCGTCGGCGTGGCCCGCGCGCTCGCAGCAGACCCGCCGGTGATGCTCATGGATGAGCCCTTCGGCGCCGTGGATCCCATCGCCCGCGAGCGGCTCCAGAACGAGTTCCTGCGTCTCCAGGAGCGTCTGGCCAAGACGATCCTCTTCGTCACCCACGACATCGACGAGGCCATCAAGATGGGCGACCTCGTGGCGGTCATGCAACGCGGCGGTGAACTCGCGCAATACGGCACGCCGGAGGAGATCCTGAGCGAGCCCGCCTCGGACTTCGTGGCACGCTTCGTGGGCGCCGATCGCGGCCTGAAGCGTCTTTCCCTCACGCGGGTGCGAGACATCGCCCTGACGCCGGTGGTCATGGCCAGACCGGGCGATGAC
>JBBSMF010000407.1:0-1568 GCA_038233295.1 Candidatus Limnocylindrales bacterium
CGGCAGTCGCTCGAGCCGCGCTTCCGGGTGATCGGTTCGGAGGCCTGGTCGGATGAGACGGGGTTCGCGGAGGCCAGCCGCGAGACCGGCGTGACCGGGATCTGCGGCTCGGGCATCGTGGAGGTCGTTGCGGAGCTCTTTCTGGCGGGCGTCATCACGCCCGACGGGGTCCTCGACGGGTCGAATGCCGCCCGCACATCGCGCGTCATCGCCGACGGCCGGACCTGGTCATATCTCCTCCACGACGGCTCCGCCGCCGGCCGGCCGCGCATCTTGGTGACCCAGAACGACGTCCGGGCCATCCAGCTGGCCAAGGCGGCGCTGTACGCCGGCGCTCGACTGCTCATGGACCAGCTCGGCGTGGAGACCGTCGACGAGGTCCGGCTGGCGGGCGCCTTCGGCAGCCAGATCGACCCCTTCCACGCCATGGTCCTGGGGCTCATCCCGGACTGCGACCTGGCCCGCGTCAGGTCGGCCGGCAACGCGGCTGGCACGGGCGCGCTCATCGCGCTGCTGTCGGGTACCGCCCGCCGGGAGATCGAGGGCGTCGTCCGCACGGTGGAGAAGGTCGAGACCGCCGTCGAGCCACGCTTCCAGCAGCACTTCGTCGACGCGATGGCGTTCCCTCACCGCACGGCCGCATATCCGCACCTGTCGAGCGTGGTCGAGCTGCCGGCACGCTCCACGGGGCCTGGCACGGCTGGACGGCCCGAACGACGGCGACGAAGGACGGGCGTGGCCTCGCTGCCCGCCGCCCCACAGCCCCCGGCCCCGCAGCCCGACGCGGAGGCCTGATCGATGCTCTTCCGCCGCCGGCACGGGATCTCACCTTCCGCCCGCCAGGCACTCGCCCAGGTCCTCGCCGCGCCCACGTTCGAGGTCATCCCGCTGAGGGGCGCGATGGACCAGGCTGCGTTCCTGCCGCCCGGCGCCCGCGTGTCGGTGACCGCGTCACCGCTCAAGGGCATCGAGGCCACCGTGGATCTCTGCGCGCTGCTTCAGGCGGCCGGCTTTCGGGCAGTGCCGCACCTGTCGGCGCGGATGGTGCGCGACCGAGCGCATCTCACCGACCTCCTCGCCCAGCTGGAGGGGACTGGTGTCGACCAGGCCTTCGTGGTGGGTGGCGACGCGAAGACGCATGGCGCGTATCCCGACGGGCTGTCACTCCTACGGGAGATGGCTGAGATAGGCCATCACCTGAGGGAGATCGGCATCCCGTGCTATCCGCAGGGTCACCCGTTCATCACGGACGATGCGCTGCTGGGGGCGCTGCGCGAGAAGGCGGCGTACGCGAGCTACATGACGTCGCAGCTCTGCTTCGATCCGGGTGCCATCGGTTCCTGGCTTGCCGCCCGACGATCGGAGGGCATCTCGCTGCCCGTGCACATCGGCATGCCGGGGGTGACGGAGCCGCACCGGCTCCTGGCCATCACCGCGCGCATCGGCGTGGCGGACACGCACCGCTTCCTGACCAAGAACATCCGTTTCGTGGCGCGACTCGTGCGTTCCGGCGGCTTCTACCGACCGGATGCACTGCTCGAAGCGCTGGCGCCACAGATGGCCGACCA
>JBBSMF010000408.1:0-1543 GCA_038233295.1 Candidatus Limnocylindrales bacterium
ACGGCGTCATCAACCAGGCCCTCATCGGGCTGGGCGCCCTGGCCCGGATCCCGGCGGAGGCCTTCGAGATCGATTGGCTGCGCGCACCGCAGGACATCCTGCCGCTGATGCCACTGGCCTTCTTCGCGCTGCTCATCGCCAACACGTGGCTGGGCTGGCCGCTCAACGCGGTGGTCGCCACGGGCGCCCTTCAGAGCATCCCCAAGGAGCTCTACGAGGCGGCCGAGATGGACGGCGCCGGTGCGTGGCAGCGCTTCCGGAACGTGACGCTCGTCTTCCTGCGCCCGGCCATGCTGCCCTATGCCATCTACGGCTTCGTGATCACCTTCAACCTGTTCTATCTGAGCTTCTTCATGACGGCCGGAGGTCCGTTCGGCAAGACCGAATTGCTCGTCACGCAGGCCTTCCGATTGGCTTCTCAGCAGCGACTGTTCGGGGTAGCGGCCGCCTTCGCCGTCTTCATGTTCTTCATCCTGCTGGCCATCACGCTGCTGGTGAATCGCGCCGCCAAGGCGACCGCGAGCTACGACCGATGACCACCACCCCGGCCACCAGCACCCGGAGGAGCCGCATCCCCGGCCGACGAAGGAAGAAGCGTCACCAGGAGTATCGGAACCTCACCGCGCGGCGCCAGCTCCTTCTCCAGGCGCTGTGTGTCTTCGTGGCGCTTACCGTGCTCTTCCCCATCATCTGGGTGGTCAGCCTGTCCCTCGATCCGCGCGGCCTGGCCTCCGCTGACGGGCTCAACCTCTTCCCGCCGGGAGCCAACCTGGACAACTACTTGGATGTCATCGAGCGTCCCACCAGCAATCCCGTGACGTTCTGGCAGCTGGCCTTCAACAGCCTGCTCCTGGCCATCGGCGCGATGATCTTCTCAGTGACGCTGGGCGTCTCGGCGGCTTACGCCTTTTCGCGTCTGACCTTCCGTGGCCGGAACGTCCTGATGCTGGGCATCCTGGCGGTGCTGATGCTGCCCGCCGTGGCCGCCATCGCGCCGCTCTTCCTGAGCCTCAACGCGGTGCGCGTGGGCGAGTTCAACCTGCGCCAGTCGCTGGTCGGCGTGGGGCTGGCCGTGACCTCGGGGCTGCTGCCTTTCGCGATCTGGAACCTGAAGGGCTATCTGGACACGATCCCCAAGGAGCTCGAGGAGGCGGCCTCCGTGGACGGGGCCACGCGCAACCAGGCCTTTCGCCACGTGATCCTGCCCCTGGCCATCCCGGCGCTGGCCGTAACCGGTTTCCTGGGCTTCGTGACGGGCTGGACGGAGTTCTACTTCTCCTCGACCTTCCTCGGTGAGAAGCCCGGTGACTGGACCCTGGCCGTCGCGCTGAACAGCATGGTCGGCCAGTTCGCCACGACCACGCCGTGGGCCAAGTTCTCGGCCTTCGCGGTGCTCTTCGCGCTGCCCGTGTCGCTGGTATACCTCGCACTCCAGAAGTACATCGTCTCGGGACTGGCCATCGGCGGCGTCAAGGGCTGATGGGCATCGACACGCCCGACTGGGTCCGTGATGCGGTCTTCTACCAGATCTTCCCCGATCGAT
>JBBSMF010000409.1:0-1514 GCA_038233295.1 Candidatus Limnocylindrales bacterium
CCCAGTGGAGCAGGAGGGTGCTGATCGACGATGGGTAAGGAGGGCACTTCCGGCGCGCCCGGCTCGGCTGGCGCCGACGCCTCGGCTGACGGCGGCGGCGCGGACCTGGGACTGGCGCCGGCCAGGGCTTCGGCAGGACCCGGTCCGCTGCGTCGGCTGGTGCGCACCATCGGCGGTATCGCCTTGTTCTTCCTGCTCCTGGCCATCGTCTGGGAGGCCTTCAAGTTCGTGGGCGGCGACCCCTGGCGTTATCCGGAGATCGGCTTCTTCCACGACCCGCCCATGCGCATCCTCCAGGCCAGCGACCGCCAGTTGCCGCACCTGTGGGACATCGCCGCGGCACTCTTCCAGCCGGTGCAGCGCAACCAGGTGGAGACGCTCGGCCAGTTCCTTATCGGAGCGGCGATCTTCACCTGGCGGGAGGCCCTCATCGGCTTCGTGCTGGGGGCCCTGATCGGGCTCGGACTCGCCTCGATATTCGTCCACTCGCGGCTTCTGGATCGTGCCTTCGTGCCCTACGTCATCGCCTCCCAGACCATCCCCATCGTGGCCCTGGCACCCATCATCGTCGTCGGCTTCGGGCGCGGGCTGGTGGCCGTGGTGCTGATCGCCACGTACTTGACGTTCTTCCCGGTGACCATCGCGGCGATGCGCGGCCTCTCCTCACCGGACCCGCGCTCCGTGGAGCTGATGCGCTCGTACGCGGCATCGCGCTGGGCGGTCTATCGCAAGGTGCGGCTGCCGGCGTCCGTGCCCTATCTCTTCACCGCGCTCAAGGTGGCGGCCACGGCGAGCATCGTGGGGGCCATCATCGGCGAGGGGCCGGGCGGCGTGCCGGAGGGACTCGGTCGAGCCATCATCAACTTCAACCAGCAGTACATCACGGGGCCAGAGAAGCTTTGGGCGACCATCCTCATCGCCGCCATGGTGGGCATCGCGTTCTACCTCATGGTCCAGCTCGTCGAGTCGCTCACGCTGCGCGGGCGACGCGCGGCACGCCCATGAGACGACGGTGCGCACTCCTCGGCGGCCGACCATGACCGCCGAGAGGCCGACACGGTCCATGGTCGATGAGGCGCGGCCGGCAGTCAGCCTGGACGGAGTGAGCAAGATCTTCCCCGTCCGTGGCGGCGGCGAGACCGTGGCGCTCCAGGACATAGGTCTGACCGTTGCGCCGACAGAGTTCGTCTCGCTCATCGGCCCGTCGGGCTGCGGCAAGTCCACGCTGCTGCGCGTGATCGGCGACCTCATCGAGCCATCGACGGGCACCGTCGAGGTCAACGGCAAGCCAGCTCAGGGCGCCCGGGCCGATCGGGACTACGGCATGGTCTTCCAGGCGCCGGTCCTGTTCGAGTGGCGCACGGTGGAGGCCAACGTGCGCCTGCCCCTGGAGGTGATGGGCCTTGACCGCGGCCAACGAGACGGCCGGGTGCGCGAGATGCTCGACCTGGTCGAGTTGGGCGGCTTCGGGGGCCATTACCCGCACCAGCTTTCCGGCGGCATGCAGCAACGCG
>JBBSMF010000410.1:0-1502 GCA_038233295.1 Candidatus Limnocylindrales bacterium
CTTGGCCTTGACCGGGACACCCTCGGGTATCTCCGTGACATCCAGGGCCTGCCATGAACCCGCCCCCATGAAGCGCCAGGCGTGCCGGTTGACCATATTGCCCAGCGTGTAGACGACCTCGCCGCCCACGTACGCGCCGGCCGTTACCAGGCCGTAGCCCAAAAAGGAAAGGACGATCGCCACGGTCTGGTCGCCGCTGCTCGAGCGCATCACGAGCGAGACGATGTAGATCACGATGGCCACGGACATCATCGTCGAGTGGACCGTGGCCACCATGCGCGGCCGCCCGCTTGTGTCGGTGTAGTCGGCAAAGCCGGCCACGGCGGCGGCCGCGTGCGCCAGGATGCCCAGGAACAGCGCGATGCCGGCCGCCTCACGCTGGCCCAGCAGGTCGAAGACGATGACCAGCGTGTAGATGCCGATGGGCAGGTCGCTCAGCGCGGCGTGGAGCGGGTGTCCCAGCCACCTTCCGTTGAGGAAGTCCTTCAGGGGCCGCAGTGGCCCGAAGATGGAGCTCAGGATGCGCTGAGTGAAGTCTCCCAGCGGACGGGCCCACGCGCCCTGGGCGTCGATCAGCCGCGTGAACACGCGTGCCAGCATGCGTCTACCTCCGACCGTGCGTCCCCTCGCTCACTCTAGCGGCCAGCCGTAACGGACAGCGCCGCGGGCCGTGGCTTTCAGCCCACCAGGATGAGCTTTGCGCCGGCCACGAGCAGCACCACGGCCAGCAACACCCTCAGCGCTGGCGCCCCAAGGCGTCGGCTGCCCAACCCTGATCCGACGAAGCCGCCAGCCAGCACGGCAGCGCCCCACAGCGGCACGGCGCCCGGCAGTGACTGCACGCTGACCACGTTGCCCGCCAGACCGGCCGCGGAGTTGACCAGGATGAATGCCGCGGACATGCCTGCCGCCGCTCGTACCCCCGCCCAGCCCGAGAGGACGAGCACCGGCGTCAGGAAGATCCCGCCGCCGGTCCCGGTGAGGCCCGCCAGCAGCCCGATCAGTCCGCCGACGATCATCGCTACCAGCGGATGGCGGGGACGCGTCCGCGGCTCCTCGTCGGTCGGGGCGTTGGTGGCGCGCAACGCGGTCTGCAGCAGGCGGCCGGCCGCCACGAGGAGCACGATCCCGACCAGTACTCGGTAGGCGCTTCCCGGCAGCGAGATGCCACCGCCCACGAACGCCAAGGGCGCCGAGCCGATGAGGAACGGCGCCAGCGTTCGCCAGTCGATGAGCCCCGAGCGGTGGAAGCGCACGGTCACCACGCTGGCCACCACCAGGTTCAGCACGAGCGCTGTGGGCTTCATGACCGCCTGCGGCAGGCCCGCCAGCGCCATCCCCGCCAGGTAGCCCGAAGCCCCGGCATGCCCCACCGACGAGTAAAGGATCGCCGTGCCGAAGAAGAGTGCCGCAAGGAGGATGGCGTCGTCCCCGCTGGCCAGCGTACGGCGCACGCCGAACCTTCGTGGCGAGTGCGAGCCGTGGCCCGTTGGATGTCGATC
>JBBSMF010000411.1:0-1501 GCA_038233295.1 Candidatus Limnocylindrales bacterium
ATATGAGTTCTGGCAGGGCCGCCGTGATCGTCTCCACGATCGCCTCCAGTACGCTCCCGATGGACACGGCGGTTGGGATCGCAAGCGACTCATGCCATGACCCGCAACATTGGCGACCGTAGCATCGAACCACATAAGGGCGTCGTGATCGCCATGGCTCTGGGGGTCGCAGCCATCGCCCTGGCGATGATCGCCGGACGCAGCGATCTCCTGACGGTCGCGCTACAGCCGCCGGTGCCGGTGAGCTGGCTTCTGGGCGCAGCGGCGGCTCTGGTGGGTATCGTCCTGCTGCTGCGGAGCGCGGACCAGGTGGGCACGGCCGCCGAGCCCGCCGAGCTCATCCGGGCGATCCGCATCGTGTTCCTTGCAGTGGCGGCCTTCGGTGCCTCCGCCGGCTGGTTCATCGGGTCGCCGGTGCCCATCGTGGCGGGACTGGTGATCGCCGGTGTCGATGTCCTGGAGACGACGTTCCTGCTCATCGTCACGGGACGCGGAGGACCTTCCCAGGGTTGAGGATGCCCAGCGGATCGAGCGCCTGCTTCATCGCCCGCATGACCTTCATCGCCTCCGGACCGCGCTGAGCCTCCAGGTACTCCAGCTTGGCGACGCCGGTGCCGTGCTCGCCGCTGACAGTGCCGCCCAGGGCCAGGGCAGCGGCGTATATGTCGCTGCGAGCGGCATCGATCCGTGCCTCGGCTCGGGGGTCATCGCGATCCATCACGTAGGTCGGATGAAGATTGCCATCGCCGGCGTGGCCGAAGACGCCGATGCGCATGGCATGCTCGGCCGCGACCCGCTCTATGGCAGCCAGCATCTCCGGCACCCGGCTGCGCGGCACTCCGACATCATCCATGCGCGCCACGCCCGCCTGCTCCAGCGACCAATGCGCCTTGCGGCGGGCCTCGCGCAGCCAGTCCGCCTCCTGCGGGTCGGCGGCGCGGGTCACTGAAGTGGCACCGGCGCGCTGGCAGGCCTGCGCCGCCAGGTCGAGCTCCGCCGCCGCCTCCGCTCCGGCATCGGATTCGACCATCAGCATCGCCCCGGCGTCGCTGTCAAGGCCGAGCCGCAGCGCGGCATCCACGGCGCGGATGGTGAAGCCGTCCATCAGCTCGAGCGTCACCGGGATGACGCCCTGACGCGTGATGTCGGCGACCGCCTCGCCCGCCTGGCGGACCGTCTCGAAGAAAGCCAACAGGGTGAGCTTGGGCGGTGGCATCGGCAGGAGCCGCAGGGTCGCCTCGGTGATGATGCCCAGCGTCCCCTCGGATCCGACGAAGACGTGCGACAGGTCATAACCGAGGACGTCCTTCACGTTCTTGCCGCCTGTGCGGATGACGGCTCCGTCGGCCAGCACGACCTCGAGCCCGAGCACCGCGTCGCGTGTGACGCCGTACTTCACGCAGCGCAGCCCGCCGCTGTTCTCGGCCAGGTTGCCGCCGATGGTGCACCACTCGAAGGAGGCCGGATCGGGCGCGTAGAAGAGGCCCTGCTCCGCCGCGGC